>JAEUAC010000081.1 GCA_019695455.1 Methylorubrum extorquens
CGGCGATCTTGTAGGTGACGACGCCCGTCTTGACGTCGTCGCGGTTCGGCAGGCCGAGGTGCTCCTTCGGCGTCACGTAGCAGAGCATCGCCGTGCCGTACCAGCCGATCTGGGCGGCCCCGATCGCGGACGTGATGTGGTCGTAGCCGGGCGCGATGTCGGTGGTCAGCGGGCCGAGGGTGTAGAACGGCGCCTCGCCGCACTCCTTCAGCTGCTTCTCCATGTTGACCTTGATCTTGTGCATCGGCACGTGGCCGGGGCCCTCGATCATGACCTGGCAGCCCTTGTTCCAGGCGACCTTGGTGAGCTCGCCCAGCGTCTCGAGCTCGGCGAACTGGGCCGCGTCGTTCGCGTCCGCCCGGGCGCCGGGACGCAGCCCGTCGCCGAGCGAGAAGGAGACGTCGTAGGCGCGGCAGATGTCGCAGATCTCCTCGAAGCGCTCGTAGAGGAAGCTCTCGCGGTGGCCGGCGAGGCACCAGCGCGCCATGATGGAGCCGCCGCGGGACACGATGCCCGTGACGCGCGACGCCGTGAGCGGCACGTGCGCGAGGCGGACGCCCGCGTGGATGGTGAAGTAGTCGACGCCCTGCTCGGCCTGCTCGATCAGGGTGTCCTTGAACACCTCCCAGTCGAGCTTCAGCGGATCGCCGTCCACCTTCTCCAGCGCCTGGTAGATCGGCACGGTCCCGATCGGCACGGGCGAGTTGCGCAGGATCCAGCCGCGGATGTTGTGGATGTTGCGGCCCGTCGAAAGGTCCATGACCGTGTCGGCGCCCCAGCGGGTCGCCCACACCATCTTCTCGACCTCCTCGGCGACGCCGGACGTGACGGCCGAGTTGCCGATGTTGGCGTTGATCTTGACGAGGAAGTTCCGGCCGATCGCCATCGGCTCGACCTCGGGGTGGTTGATGTTCGCCGGGATGATGGCGCGGCCGCGCGCCACCTCGGAGCGGACGAACTCGGGCGTGACGAAGTCGGGGATCGCGGCGCCGAAGCTCTCGCCGTCCGCGATGGTGGCGGCGGCGTCGGCGACCGCCGCCTCGCGGGCGACGTTCTCCCGGTGGGCGACGTAGATCATCTCGTCGGTGACGATGCCGGCGCGGGCGAACTCGTATTGCGTGACGGGCTGGCCGGGGCGGCCGCGCAGGATCGTGCGCTCGGCCGGGCAGGCCGGGACGAGCTTGTCGGCGCCGACGTTGCCGTTGTCCTCCGGCCGCACGGCGCGGCCGGGCACGGCCTCGAAGCCGCGCGCCGCGAGCCAGGGCGCGCGGACCTGGGAGAGGCCCTTCGCGAGGTCGATGCCGGCATCCGTCTCCGTGTAGGGGCCGGACGGATCGTAGACGCGCACGGAGGGCTCGTTCGGGTCCGTGAGGCGGATCTCGCGGAACGGCACCCGGATGTCGGGCCGGCCGGCCGGGGACGCGTAGGTCTTCTGGGAGCCCATGATGGGGCCCGTCGTCACGCTCTCGGGCGTGCCGATCGGCAGGGTGGCCTTGGCCGGGTCGACATGGACCGTCATCGTGCTTCCTCTCCTCGGGCGCCGCTTTGCGCGGCGGCGGGTCGGCCGGAGAGGAGACGGGATGCGGGGCGAGGATGGAACTGACACGACGCCCGCCGGTCCCGTCCCTTCGCCGGCATGACCCGGATCAGGTTGGAGGGTCACGGGACGCTACCCGTATCTCAGCCCCTTGCGCGGGACACCCCTCGGAACGCGGCGACTGTCCTCCCGTCCCCTCGCTTTGTCAAACGACGCTCAGCCGGCGCGGCGACGGCGCGCGTCGGCCTCGGTCGCGGCCGCGGGGGACGCCTCCGCGTTCGACGGCAGGACGGAGCGGAGCTCGGCCACCATGGCGTCGACCCGCTCGTCGCGCAGGCGCTGCCGGGCGGCCGGGCGGGCGGCCGCGAAGCCCGTCGCCACCATGGCCATGCTGCCGCCCACGGGCGCGAGCAGGAGCGCCCAGGGACCGAGGACCGGGAACGCCATCAGGGACGTCAGGGAGCCGCCGACGATGCCGGCGAGAGCGAGGAGAGCAGCCATGGCGACATCTTCGACCGCGATGCCGAAGACGGCCTTAAGACCGCGATCCTCTTGGCGTTAACTTTAAGCCGCGCCTAATCGGGCGTCCGAAACCCGCCAACTTCTTCGCGACGGCCGCAACGGAAAGGGGCCCGGCGTCGCCGCCGGGCCCCTTTCGTCCGTCGTGCGGCCGGCCGCGATCAGCAGCTGAGCGGACGGCGCTCGCGCTGGCCGAACGTGCGCCAATGCGCGAGGCCGGATTCCATCTGACCGCGCTGCACGGCGCGCCGGACGTCGGCGTTGCAGCGCAGGTATTCGCGCTCGTCGAAGCCGTAGCCGCCCCCGCGGCGCTCCTCGCGATAGCCGCGGTCGCGCCCGTAATCCTCGCGGTAGCCGCGATCCCTCTCGTAGCCCCGGTCGTAGCCGCCATAGGGCTGCGCGTAGGACGAGCCTACGGATCCCGCGAGGCCCAGACCGATGGCCGCAACTGCCCACAGCGCCTTCATGACATTCCTCCGTTATCGGCCGCGACAACGCGTCCGGGTGCAAACGGTTCGATCGCGCCGGCGCGTCGTTCGTCGGGGGTCGCGCGTTACGGCCGCCGGACGTGCGAGACGGTCCGCATGGCGGAGAGCGGCGACCGCCTGATCGCGTGGACGGGCGGCGCGGCGCCGACGCGGTCCGGGTCGTACAGCACCTTGCTGCCGATATAGGCGGCGTCCTCGCCCTTGCCCCGGGCGAACGTGACCGATCCCGTCGAGGGAGGCTGGGGACCGAGCACCGGCGAGGGCGCGACCATGCCGAGGCCCATGTCGGTCGCCTGGGTGAGGAGGACCTGCGAGCCGAAGCTGAGCTTCTCGACGTTGAGCGCGCCGCCGACGAGCCCCATGCCGGCCTTCATGAAGCCCTGGGTCAAGGCGGCCTTGGTCGTCTTGCCGTCGCCCATGGCCTTCGTGGCGTCGGCGAGGCCGTCGGCGGAGGACGTGATGAGGAGGAGCGCCCTGTCGCTCACGACGCCCTTGCCCTTCAGGCCGATCGCCCCGACGGCGATGGTGGTGCCCGCCTCCAGCAGGGCCGCGCCGACGTTCCCCGTATCCTGCAGCTTGGCCTCGCCCTTCAGGCTGGCTCCGGCGCCGAGGGCCGCCGCCGCGAGGCCGCCGGACAGGAAGGTCGCCCCGACCACGAGCGCCGAGGCCGACATGTCGCGCACGAACATGAGGACCGCCTTGCCGTTCTCGAGCTGGTCCACCTTCGCGTTCACGGAGACCTGCGTGTCGCGCAGCGCGTCCGCCTGCATCTTCCCGATCTCGGCGTTCTTGTCGCGCGCCTCCTTGCGGAGGGACATCAGCTCGACGGCGAAGTCCTCGCCGCGCATGCGCCCGATGCGGTCGCGCGTGTTGGCCCACCAGCGGGCGGTCTCCGCCTCGACGGCCGTCGAGAGGCCCGCGTAGTCGGTCTCGACCGTGAACAGCGTGGGCAGCATGAAGCCCTGGCTCTCCGACCGCCGCGTGGTCCTGCGCCGGACCTCGACCGCCCGCACGTGATCGCGCACCAGCGCCAGCATGGCGACCCGGTCGACGCCCCATTCCCGGCCCGCGCTGTCCGTGACGAATTCAAACGCCATGTCCGCCCCTCCCCGTCTCGAGAGGGAGGCTGCGCGCGTTCCGCCTGCGGCACAACGGCCGGGGCCGCCGCGCGGTGCCGCCGCGCACACGGGCGGGCGAACGGTACGGCGGCGGCGGGGTGCGGCGCGGCGCGGCCGCCCTAGAGGCAGGCCGTGATGCCGCCGTCCACGTAGAGGATGTGGCCGTTCACGAAGGAGGAGGCGTCGGAGGCGAGGAAGATCGCCGCCCCGCCGAGCTCCTCGACGTCGCCCCAGCGCCGCGCCGGCGTGCGCTTCTCGAGCCAGCCGGAGAAGGTGCCGTCGGCGACCAGCGCCGCGTTCAGCTCCGTCTTGAAGTAGCCGGGCGCGATCGCGTTCACCTGGAGGCCGTGCGGCCCCCAATCCGTACACATGCCCTTCGTGAGCTGCTTGATGGCGCCCTTGGTGGCCGTGTAGGGCGCGATGCCCGGCCGGGCGAGCTCGCTCTGCACGGAGGCGATGTTGATGATCTTGCCCCGTCCGCGCGCGATCATCCGGCGGGCGACCGCCTGGCCGACGAAGAAGGCCGTGTCGATGTTGGTCCGCATCAGCTCGGACCATTTCTCGATCGGGAAGTCCTCGAGCGGCGTGCGGAACTGCATGCCGGCGTTGTTCACGAGGATGCCGATGGGCCCGACCTCCGCCTCCACGGCCTCGACGCCGGCCGCGACCGCCGCGGCGTCGGAGGCGTCGAAGGCCGCCATGTCGACCGCGATCCCCTCGCCCGACAGGATCGCGGCCGCCTCGGCCAGCCGCGCCTCGTCCCGCCCGTTCAGCACGATGCGGGCCCCGGCGCCGCCGAGGGCGCGGGCGATGCCGAAGCCGATGCCCTTGGAGGAGCCCGTGACGAGCGCGATGCGGCCCGTGAGGTCGAAGAGGGACGTCATTGCGGCGAGAGACCCGAGTCCTGGACGATCTGCTTGTACTTGAGACGCTCGGCCGCCGCGAAGCTCGCGAAGGCGTCCGGCGTGTTCGGCGCCGTCGCGGCGCCGACGGCCTTCAGCTTCTCGAGCACGGCGGGCGTCGAGTAGATGCGCTTCACGTCGGCCGCGATCTGCTCGGCCACGGCCTTCGGCAGGCCGGCCGGCGCGAACAGCCCGTGCCAGGTCGCGACGTCGAAGCCCGGATAGGTCTCCGCGATGGCCGGCACGTCCGGCGCCGTCGGGCTCCGCTCCTTCGACGTGACGGCGATCGCCCGCACGGTGCCGCCCTCCGCCTGCGGCCAGGCCAGCGTCATGTTGTCGAAGGCGAGGTCGACATGGCCGCCCGCGATCGCGTTCATGATGTCGCCGGACGAGCGGTAGGGCACGTGCGTCATGGTGGAGCCGGTGAGCCGCTGGATCATCTCGCCCGGCAGGTGGTTCGAGGCGCCGACCCCGGACGAGCCGTAGCTGAGCTTGCCCGAATTCGCCTTCACGTAGGCGACGAATTCCGGGAACGTCCGGATCGGCAGCTTCGGGTTCACGACCAGGAGGTTCGGCAGCTGCGCGAACAGGCTGATCGGCTGGAAGTTCGCCTCCGCGTCGTAGCCCGTGCGCCGGTAGACGTAGGGCGCGATGGCGTGCGTCGAGGCCGTGCCGACGAGCAGCGTGTAGCCGTCCGGCGCCGCGGCCGCGACCGCGGCGGCCCCGACCGTGCCGCCCGCCCCGGCCTTGTTCTCGACGAGGAAGGGCTTGCCGTACTTCTCCTGCATGGCCTGCGCGAAGATGCGCCCGAACATGTCCGTCGTGCCGCCGGCCGTGAACGGCACGACGATGGTCACCTGGCGCTGCGGCCAGTCCTGCGCCGCCGCGGGCGCCGCCCCGAGCGCCCCTCCCGCTATCGCCGCCGCCGCCAGCATGACGGCCGACAGCCGTCCCGATCCCGCACCCATGACGTCGCTCCCGTGCCCGCTTGCGCTGCGGGCTTGGACGCGACCTTAGGCAGATTCCGCCGGCCCCGCCACCGCGACCCGGCGCGGGATCGGATGGACGGCTCGCGCGTTCATGCCGCGCTGCACAACGACCGTGCGGGCGAGGAGACACCATGCGGGCCGAAGGCCGAGGCGCGACGGAGCGGCGCTCGTGATCGTCCAGGACAGGGTGGCCCGCCTCGTCCGGGTGGCCTGGAAGCCGCTGCTCGGCCTGTTCGCGCTCGATTGCGTCGTCACCGTCCTCTATGTCGGCTACGGCTGGACCTGGATCGCCATCCAGGGGCTGCCGCTGCCGCTCATCGGGACGGGGCTCGCCCTGTTCCTCGGCCTGCGCAACAACACGGCCTATTCCCGCTGGTGGGAGGCGCGCACGCTCTGGGGCGCGGTCACGAACCAGTCGCGCTCCTTCGCCCGCACCGTGCTGCTCATGCTCCCGGACGACGGCGACGAGGAGCTCCGCACGCGGCTCGTCCAGCACCAGATCGCCTGGGCGCACGCGCTTCGGGCCAGCCTGCGGCGCGAGGACGCGAAGGCCGACGCGAGCCGGCACCTCCCGAGCGGCGCCGCGGGGGACATCGAGGATGCCGGCAACCTCCCCTTCACGATCCAGCGCCGCATCACGCGGGAGCTGGCCGAGGCCCGGGACGCGGGCCGGCTGGACACGATCCAGCTCGCCGCCTTCAACACGGTCCTGTCCGCGCTGACGGACGCGCAGGGCGGGCTCGAGCGGATCAACAACACGCCCATGCCGCGCCAGTTCGCGAGCCTGCCGCGGATCTTCGTGTTCCTCTACTGCATCATCCTGCCCTTCGGCGTGGTCGGCTCGCTCGGCATCTACACGCCCGCCGGATCGACCCTGATCGGCCTCCTCTTCTTCGCCTTCGGCTCCGCGGGCCGCGACCTCGAGGACCCGTTCGAGCGCTCCGCCCACGAGCTGCCCATGAGCGCCATCACGCGGACGATCGAGATCGACCTGAAGCAGGCGCTCGGCCGGCTCGACCGGCCGGAGCCGATGCGGCCCGTGCTCGGCGTGCTACGCTGACGCCCGCGGGTCGCCGGGGACGCGGACGGACGGAGCCAGGTCGAGGATGAACGAGATCCGCCCGGGCGAGGTCGCCGTCGAGGGCCGCCGCCGGTCGATGCCGGGCTCGTCTTCATCGGCCGCATCCGCACGCCCTGGACGGACCGGATGCTGTGCCCGCGGCAGGGCCGGCGCGACGGACCGATCTGCCGGATCGAGATCGCGCCGCCCTGGCAGGAGGGGCTGGACGGGCTCGCGGCCTACGACGCCGTCGAGGTGCTGTACTGGCTCGACCGGTCGCGGCGCGACCTCGTGCGGCAGAGCCCGCGCGGCGACGGGACGACGCGCGGCGTCTTCTCGCTGCGCTCGCCCGTGCGGCCGAACCCGATCGGCACCTCGGTCGCGACGCTGGTCGGGATCGAGGGCGCGACCGTGCTGGTGCGCGGCCTCGACTGCCTCGACGGCACCCCGCTCGTCGACCTGAAGCCGGACCGCTGCGCCTTCACGCCCGTCGCGCCCCGCCAGCCGGGCGACGACGAGGTCGGCCCGGCCGTCGGGGACGGCGCCTAGGCGGCGACCGGCTTCTTCTTCTGCAGGCCGGAGCGGCGGCAATGGGCGACGAGCTCGTCACGCTGGTTGAAGGCGCGATGCACGAAGGTCACGATCCCCTGGTTCGGGCGCGACTTGGATTCCCGCAGCTCGACGACCTCCGTCTCGATCCGGATCGTGTCGCCGTGGAAGAGCGGCTTCGGGAAGCGCACGTCGTCCCAGCCGAGATTGGCGACCGCCGTGCCGAGCGTCGTGTCGCCGACCGAGATCCCGACCATCAGGGCCAGCGTGAAGCAGGAATTCACGAGCCGCTGGCCGTATTCCGTCTCCGTCCGGCAATATTCCTCGTCGAGGTGGAGCCGGGCCGGGTTGTGCGTGATGGCCGAGAACCAGACGTTGTCGGTTTCCGTGATGGTGCGGCGGATCGGGTGCTGGAACACCTGGCCGACCGTGAGTTCGTCGAAGTAGAGACCTGGCACGTCGTGTCCTCGTGGGTTTGCGGTGACGTCTATTTGCGCTCGATCTGCGCCGTGTCCACGATCTCGACCCAGCTCTTCGCGTCCGCCTTGACGAAGGCGGCGAGGCCGGCGGGGTCCGTCGGGAACGGGTCCGAGCCGATCTGGTCGATGAAGGCCGTGAACTCGGGATCGGCGAGCGCCTTGTTGATGGCGCCGTTCAGCTTCGCCGTCACGGGCGCCGGGAGCGACGCGGGGCCGAACATCGCCACCCAGGCGACGATGCGGTAGTTCGGAACGCCCTGCTCCTCCATCGTGCCGATCGCCGGCAGGGACTTCACGCGCTTGTCGCCCGTGATCGCGAGAATCTTGATCGTCTTCTCCTGGATCATGCCGAGCCCGCTCGCGGGATCGGGGAAGAAGACGTCGATCCGCCCGCCGATGAGGTCGGTGAGGGCCTGCGGCGAGCCCCGGTAGGGCACGTGGAGCATGTCGATGCCGGTGCGCGACTTCAGCATCTCGCCCGAGGCGCGGCTGCCCGTGTTGCCCGACCCGTAGGAGAGCTTCGGGTTCGCGGCCTTGGCGGCCTTCAGGAAGCCCGCGAGGTCGTCGGCCGGGAAATCGGGCCGGACCGCGAGCATGAAGGGGATCTTGATGATGCCGCCGACGGGCGTGAAGTCCTTCTCCGGGTCGTAGGGCAGCTGGCGGTAGATCGCCGGGTTCGCCGCATGCGTCGTGTTGGTCGTGATGAACAGCGTGTAGCCGTCCGGCGCGGCGCTCGCGACGGCGCGGGCCGCCACGATGCCGTCCGCGCCCGCCCGGTTCTCGACGATGAAGGACTGGCCGAGCTCGACCCGCAGGCTCTCGGCGAGCTTGCGGGCGACGCCGTCGGTCGCGCTGCCGGCCGGGAACGGCACGACCACCGTCACGGGGCGGCGGGGATAGGCCTCGTCGGCCCGCGCCCCGCCGACCAGGGCGAGACACAGGGCCGCCAGGACACCGAACCGAACGCGCATGCTGTTTCCTTCCGGGTTCACGAGGCGGCGCGACGCGGTGCGGCCGAGAGCGTCGCCGGCCCGAACCGGAATCCCTCGTAGCCGGCGGCCGCGACGCGGTCGCATTGCTGCCGGTAGGCGCCGACGCCGCCGATATAGGGCATGAACACGCGCGGCTTTCCGGGCACGTTGGCGCCCATGTACCAGGAGGCGGCGCGCGGATAGAGCGTGCCGGCCGCGACGGCGCCGACATGCTCGACCCAGGCATCCTCGGCCGCGCGGTCGCTCTCGATCGTGGCCGCGCCCCGCTCCCGCATGGCGGCGAGGCATTCGGCGATCCAGTCGACGTGCTGCTCGATCGAGACGATGACGTTCGACAGCACGGACGGGCTGCCCGGCCCCGTGATCGTGAACAGGTTCGGGAAGCCCGCCGGCATCAGGCCGAGATGGTTGCGCGGCCCGGCGCTCCACTTGTCGCGCAGCGTCTCCCCGTCCCGGCCCCGCAGGTCCACGGCGAGCAGCGCCCCCGTCATGGCGTCGAACCCGGTCGCGAGGACGAGGGCGTCGCAGGCGTGCAGGCGCTCCGCCGTGCGGATTCCGTCCGGCTCGATGCGCGCGATCGGGTCCCGCCGGAGGTCCACCAGCGTCACGTTCGGCCGGTTGAAGGTCTCGAAGTAGCGGGTGTCGAGGCAGATGCGCTTCGTGCCGATCGGGTAGTCGCGCGGCGACAGGGCGTCGGCGACCTGCGGGTCGTCCACGATCTCCGCGATGCGCTCGCGCACGAAGGACGCGGCGGTCTCGTTCGCGGCCTCGTCCACGGCGAGGTCGTTGAAGGCGTGCATGAAGTTCGCGCCGCCCGCCGACCAGCGCGCCGCGTATTCTCGGCGCCGCGCCGCCTCGTCGACCGAGAGCGCGCCGTGGGGCGAGAAATCGTAGATCGTGCCGGACTTCGTCGTCCGGGCCGTCGCCCGGCGGGCCGCGTAGTCGCCCTTCCAGGCCTGTTCGTGGGCCGGATCGAGCGGCGCGTTGCCGGCCGGGATCGAGTAGTTCGGCGTCCGCTGGAACACCGTCAGGTGCGCGGCCTCCCCGGCGATCACGGGGATCGCCTGGATGCCGGACGAGCCCGTCCCGATGACGCCGACGCGGAGCCCGGCGAAGTCGACGCCGGCCTCGGGCCAGGCCCCCGTGTGGTAGGTCGGCCCGGCGAAGCTCGCGAGGCCGGGGATGGCCGGCTCGCGGGCGGCGGAGAGGCAGCCCGTCGCCATGACGAGCACCCGCGGCCGGATGCGGGCGCCGCCGGACAGCGTCACGTCCCAGCGGTCCCGCGCCTCGTCGAAGGCCGCCGCCTCGACCCGCGTGTCGAAGCGGATGTCGCGCCGGAGGTCGAACCGGTCCGCGACGTGGCGCGCATAGGCCAGGATCTCGGGCTGGGCCGCGAAGCGCTCGCTCCAGCGCCACTCCTGCTGCAGCTCCTCGTCGAACGAGTACGAATACTGCATGCTCTCGATGTCGCAGCGCGCGCCCGGATAGCGGTTCCAGTACCAGGTGCCGCCGACATCGGCCCCGGCCTCGTAGGCGAGGGCCTCGAAGCCGAGCCCGCGCAGCCGGTGCAGCATGTAGAGGCCGGCGAAGCCCGCCCCCACGACCGCGATGTCGGGCCCGTCCGTCGGGATGCCGTCGCTCATGCCCGTCCCCTCACTCCTTCACGAGCGGGCAGGCCTTCGGGTCCGCCGGCGCGAAGGCCTCGTCGGCCGGGATGGTGGCGACGGGCGCGTAGAGGTCCCATTCGCCCTTCGACTCGGCGGGCGTCTTCACGCGGAACACGGTCATGTCCCGCAGCGTGCGGCCGTCGGCCCGGATGCGGCCGTTCTTCGTCATGAAGTCGTCGATGGGCATCGCCTTCATGGCGGCGGCGACCTTGGCCGTGTCGTCCGTGCCGGCCTGGGCGACGGCCTTCAGGTAGTGCGTGACCGCCCCGTACATGGACGCCTGGATGAAGTTGGGCATCCGGCCGAAGCGCTCGAGATACCGCTTCGAGAAGGCGCGGGTCGCGTCCGTCTGGTCCCAGTAGAAGGGCGCCGTGATGAGGAGCCCCTGGGCGGCCGGCAGGCCGAGCGCCTTCACGTCGTGCAGCGTCAGGCTGAGCGCCGCGAGCCGCTGGCCGCGGGAGCGGATGCCGAACTCCTCGGCCTGCTTCAGGATGTTGGCCGCGTGCACGGTCGTCGTGGCGAGCGCGATCACCTGGGCGCCGGAGGCCTGGGCCTGCAGGAGGTTCGAGGAGAAGTCCTTCGTGTCGAAGGCGTGGACGATGGAGCCCAGGACCTTGCCGCCGCCGGTCTCGACCATCTTGGTCGTGTCGCGCTGGACGTTGCGTCCGTAGGCGTAGTCCACCGTCATGAAGTACCAGGACTTCTGGTCCTCCTTCAGCAGCTGCCGGACGACGCCCTGCGACTGCGAGTAGTTGTCGTAGGCCCACGAGATCCCGTTCGGCGAGCAGGCCGCGTTGGTCAGGTCCGACGAGGACGACGACACGAACACGACGAGCCCGTCCTTCTCCTTGGCGAGGCTCTGCACGCCGAGGGCGACGGTCGTGATGCCGATGTCGAAGATCGCCTTGACGCCCTCGTCGTACCAGCGCCGGGCCATGGTGACGCCGATGTCGGGCTTGTTCTGGTGGTCGCCCTGCACGATCTCGATCGGGCGCCCGAGCACCTTGCCGCCGTAATCCTCCACCGCCATCCGGGCGGAGGTCAGCGAGCCCGGGCCCGACAGGTCCACGACGAAGCCGGACATGTCGGACAGGACGCCGATCTTGAGGGGCGCCTGCGCCGCCGCCCCGCCCGCCCAGGCGAGCGTCGCCGCGACCGTCGCGGCCATGAGGCCGCCGGCCCGGCGCCGCGTGGGCCTCCCTGCGATGATGGTCCCGTCCATGCCGTCCTCCCCTGGCGGCTCGTTCCGGCCGCTCGTCGCGTGTTCGATGACGGGGCCCCGCCCCGGCCGGCGGCCGCTCACGCCACCAGGACGGCGCGGCCCGTGACGTCGCCCCGCTGCAGCGCCTGCAGGGCGGCGTTGGCGTCGTCCTTCGGGAATTCGCGGATCGGCATCGGATCGAGCCTGCCCTCGCGGGCGAGCCGCACCACCTCGCGCAGCTCCGGCACGGAGCCGACGATGTTGCCGAGCACGGACTGGCCCTTGAAGATCATGCCGGCGAGCGAGAGCGTGATCTCGCCGCCCGCGATGCCGACGAGGACGAGCTTGCCGCCCTTGTCCAGCACGTCGAACCCCGTGCGGGCGGTCGCGGAGGCGTTGACGAAGTCGATGGCGGCCGCGACCGCTCCGCCGGCCGCCTCCATGATGCGGGCCGCGACGCCCTCGCCGGACCCGTCGACGGCCGCCGTGGCGCCGGCCGCGAGCGCGGCCTGCCGCTTCTGCGGCGAGGTGTCGACGGAGACGATGTGGCGGTGGCCGAGCGCGCGCAGCATGGCGATGGCGGCGAGGCCGAGCCCGCCCGCCCCGATCAGGACGACCGGCCGGTCCGGCGCGAGCGGCAGGATCTTCTGGATGGACGAATAGACGGTGAGGCCGGAGCACGCGTAGGTCGCGGCGAGCGACGGATCGAGGTCGCCGTACTCCACGAGGTAGCGCGGATGCGGGACCTTCACGCGGCCCGCGAAGCCGCCGTGCCGGATCACGCCGAGGCTCGCCTGCTTCAGGCAGAGATTGTCCTGCTCGACGCGGCAGCGATCGCATTCGCCGCAGCCGAGCCAGGGATAGACGATGCGGTCGTCGCCGATCGCGACGCCCTCCGCCTCCGGCCCGACGGCGACCACGCGGCCGACGATCTCGTGGCCCGGCGCGCGCGGCAGCTCCACGCCGCGATCGGTCAGCCGCATGACCTTGCCGCCGCCCATGTCGTAGGCGCCGTGCCAGAAGTGCAGGTCCGAATGGCAGACGCCGCAGCGCGTCACGTCGAGCACCACCTCCGTGCCGGTGGGAACCGGATCGGGCAGTTCGATGCATTCGAGCGGCTGCTCGTTCCGAATGACGGCCCAGGCCTTCACGCGGCGTCTCCCTTGGCTGCGCGGCCCTCTGCCGGGGCCGCGTTCAGGGCCCCAGGACGCCACAGGATAAATGGTAAGTCAACGTATCATCTCGCGGCCCGGCGCGGTGCGCCGTCCCCCGGCGGACCCGTCTGGCGGCCGGGCCCGGGCCGTGCGACACGGGCCGCGACCCCATTCGAGGTGCCCATGCCGTCGCGCGTCTCCGCCCTTCTCCTCGCCGCCTGCCTCGTCACGGGGAGCGCCGAGGCCGCCAAGACCACGCTGACCCTCGGCCTGGCGGTCGAGCCGACGGGGCTCGACCCGACGATCGCGGCGCCGGTCGCCATCCGCGAGGTGACCTGGGCGAACCTGTTCGAGGGGCTCGTGAAGCTCGACCGGACCGGCCAGGTCGTGCCGCAGCTCGCCCGGAGCTGGACGGTCTCGCCGGACGGGCTGACCTACACGTTCGCGCTGCGGCCGAACGCGACCTTCCACGACGGCACGCCCATGACGTCGGCGGACGTGAAGTTCTCCTTCGACCGGGCCCGCTCGCCGCAATCCACCAACGCGCAGAAGCAGATCTTCGCCCCGATCGAGGCCGTCGAGACGCCCGACCCGGCGACCGCCGTGGTGCGGCTGAAGCAGGTCTCGGGCAACTTCCTCTACTACCTGTCGTGGGGCGACGCCGCGATCGTGTCGCCGAAGACGGCGGAGACCAACCGGGCGACGCCGATCGGCACCGGCCCGTTCAAGTTCAAGGCGTGGGCGCGCGGCGACAAGGTCGAGCTCGTGCGCAACGCCGCCTGGTGGGGCGAGGCGCCCGTCGCGCTGGAGAGCGTGACGTTCCGCTTCATCCAGGACCCGCAGGCGCAGGTCGCGGCCCTCAAGGCCGGCGACGTGGACGCCTTCCCGAACATCGGCGCGCCCGAGCTCTTCGCCGAGCTGACCAAGGACAAGCGCTTCACGGCGGTCGCCGGCAACACGGAGGGCGAGATCGTCGCCGGCCTGAACAACGCCCGGAAGCCCTTCGACGACGTGCGGGTGCGCCGCGCCCTCATGCACGCGATCGACCGCAAGTCGATCGTGGAGGGCGCCTATTCGGGCTTCGGCCGGCCGATCGGCAGCCATTTCTCGCCGAACCACCCGGCCTTCGTCGATCTCACCGCCGCGATCCCCTACGACACCGCCAAGGCGAAGGCGCTCCTGAAGGAGGCCGGCTACGGAAACGGGCTCCGGATCAGCATCAAGACGCCGCAGATGGCCTATGCGAGCCGGTCCGCCGAGCTGGTCGCCGCCATGCTGTCCGAGGTCGGCGTCGAGATGACGATCGTGCCGACCGAGTTCCCGGCCAAGTGGATCGAGGACGTCTTCAAGCAGAAGGACTTCGACGTCACGATCGTGGCGCATTCGGAGCCGCTCGACATCGATATCTACGGCCGCGACGGCTATTACTTCGGCTACGCGAAACCCGCCTTCAAGGCCCTGATGGCGGAGGTGGCCGCGACGCCCGACGAGGCCGCCCGGTTCGCGAAGTACAAGGAGGCGCAGCGCATGCTGGCCGAGGACGTGCCGGCCCTGTTCCTGTTCCAGCTGCCGAAGCTCGGCGTCTGGAACGCCAAGCTGAAGGGGCTGTGGGAGAACACGCCGATCCCGTCCAACGACGTGACCGGGGTCCGCTGGGACGACTGAGCCGCCCGCGCCGCGTCCCCCCATGCTCCGCTCCGTCGCGGCCCGGATCGCCGGGCTCGCCCTGACGCTCGTCGCGGTCGCGGCCGCGATCTTCGTCGCCGTGGACGTCCTGCCCGGCGACACGGCGTCCGTGATGCTCGGCACGTCGGCCCGGCCCGACACGCTCGCGGCGCTCCGGCTCGAGATGGGTCTCGACCGGCCGGCCCCGCTGCGCTTCCTCGACTGGCTCGCCGGGCTCGCGACGGGCGATCTCGGCCGCTCGGTCACCTACGCGATGCCCGTCGGCACGCTCGTCTCCGAACGCCTCGCCGTCACGCTGCCGCTCGCCGGG
>JAEUAC010000371.1 GCA_019695455.1 Methylorubrum extorquens
AAGCGCGGACGCCGCCGGCGCGGCGCGTCCCGTCGCAACCGCGGCGACCGCGACGCGACCGTGACGGCCCCGGTCGACGAGACCGAGGCCGGCGATCACGCGTCCGGCGACGCCCGCGAGCACGACGGCGGGACCGGATCGGATCCCGCGCACCACGACGACGCGACGACCGCCGTCGGGCCGGATGACGGCCAGGATCGGACCGACGGGGAGGCTGCTCCCTCCGTCGTCGCCGCCGAGGACGGCGACCCGGCCGCCCAGGCCGAGACCCTCCGCGCCGAGACCCACCACGACGCGCCGGACGCATCCCATGCGCCCGAGGCGACGCCCGCGACCGCCGAGCCCCTGGCCGCCGCCGACCAGGAGAGCCTGGCGGAAGCGTCCGCGCCCTTCGAGGAGGCCCGCGAGCCGTCCGAGGACGAGGCGGACGAGGACGAGGGCGACGAGGACGAAGACGACGAGGGTGACGAAGGCGAAGAGGACGATCTCGAGGAGCACGAGGTCGTCGACCATGTCGGCGGCTCCGACGCGCTGGAGGAGGTGCCGGAGCGGCCCCGCCACCACCGCCGCCAGTACAAGATCCAGGAGGTCATCAAGCGCCGCCAGATCCTGCTCGTGCAGGTCGTCAAGGAGGAGCGGGGCAACAAGGGCGCCGCGCTGACCACCTACCTGTCGCTGGCCGGCCGCTACTCCGTGCTCATGCCGAACACCGGCAAGGGCGGCGGCATCTCGCGCAAGATCACGTCCGCCGAGGACCGCAAGCGCCTGAAGGAGGCCGTGCAGGAGCTGGACGTGCCGGAGGGCATGGGCATCATCCTGCGCACGGCCGGCGCGAGCCGCTCGACCCCCGAGATCAAGCGCGACTACGAATACCTGATGCGCCTCTGGGAGAGCGTCCGCGAGCTGACCCTGTCCTCGTCCGCCCCGGCGCTCGTCTACGAGGAGGGCTCGCTCATCAAGCGCGCCATCCGCGACCTCTACAACAAGGACATCGACGACGTCATCGTGTCCGGCGAGGACGGCTACCGGGAAGCCAAAGACTTCATGCGGATGATCATGCCGGCCCAGTCCAGGGCCGTGCAGTTCTACGACGAGCCGCAGCCGCTCTTCGCCTCGCACGGCATCGAGGCGCAGCTCGATTCGATGTTCTCGAGCCACGTCACGCTGAAGTCCGGCGGCACCCTCGTCATCAACCCGACCGAGGCGCTGGTCTCGATCGACGTGAACTCGGGCCGGTCCACGCGCGAGCACAACATCGAGGACACGGCGGTCCGCACCAATCTGGAAGCGGCCGAGGAGATCGCCCGGCAGCTCCGCCTGCGCGACCTCGCCGGCCTCATCGTCATCGACTTCATCGACATGGAGGAGCGGCGCAACGACCGCGCCGTGGAGAAGAAGCTCAAGGACTGCCTGAAGAACGACCGGGCCCGCATCCAGGTCGGCCGCATCTCGCCCTTCGGCCTCCTCGAGATGTCGCGCCAGCGCATCCGCACGGGCGTGCTCGAATCGTCGTCCGTGGTCTGCCCGCATTGCGCGGGCTCGGGCACGGTCCGGTCGACCCAGTCGGTCGCCCTCCAGGTGCTCCGCTCCATCGAGGAGACGCTGCTCCGCTCGGCCACGCACAACCTCGTGGTGCGGACCCGGCAGGAAGCCGCCTTCTACATGCTGAACCAGAAGCGGGCCCATCTCCGCGAGATCGAGTCGCGCTTCGGCGTGACCGTGACGATCATGCCGGACCTCACGCTGTCGGGCACCGTCACCTTCGCGGTCGACCGCGGCGAACCGGCGGCCCCGGCCGAGCGCCCCGTGTCGCGCGGCATCCGGGTCGACACGATCATGCCCGTGGACGAGCCGATCGAGATCGATCCGACGGCCGATCTCGAGCGCGAGGAGGAGGACGAGGAGGCCGCGGCCACCGAGGGCGGCGCCCGGATCGCCGAGCCGGCGGGCGAGGATGGCGGACGCCGCCGCCGTCGCCGCCGCCGTCGCGGCGGCCGGAACGGCCGCGAGGACGGCTCCGAGGAGACCCGCTCGGCCGGCTCCGACGAGGACGAGGGCGACGAGACCCGGGCAAGCGACGGCACGGACGAGAGCCCGGCCGGCGGCGACCGCGCCGAGGACGGCCAGGCGGAGGTCCTGCCCTACGAGCGCCTGTACACGGATGGCCCTTCGGCCATGGCGAACCCGGCCTATCCGGGCGATGCCGACCGGCCTGCGGCCCGGCCCGATGCCCGCGACGACGTGATGGAGAACGACGTCGCGCCCGGGACGCCGATGGAGGCCGCCGAGGCGCCGTCGCCGGTCCGGAGCGAGGAGCCGTCGCCGCAGGCGGTCGCCGAGCCGGAGCCCGCCAGGGCGCCCGAGCCCGAGCCCGAGCCGGTCGCCGTGGTGCTGACCCCGCCCGATCCGGATCGCCCCCGCCGCGGCGGCTGGTGGTCCAAGGCGAAGTCGGCGCTGTCCGGCTCCTGAGACGCGGAGGCGGCGGGCCTCCCCCGCCGCCGCGACCGTGCTATCCTCTCGCGCGGAGGGTTCGGCCATGGGCGAGCAGGCGCATGCGGCGATGTCGGTCGAGGCATACTACGCCTGGGCCGAACGCCAGGACGACCGCCACGAGTACGTGGACGGGTTCCCCGTCCGCATGATGTCGGGCGCGAGCCGCCGCCACGACCAGATCGTCGTGAACGTGATCGCCGAATTGCGCGGGCAGCTGCGAGGACGTGCGTGTCGGCCCTTCACGGCCGACACGGCGGTCGCGACCCGGACGAGCCGACGGCGTCGACCCGACATCGGCATCGAATGCGGGCCTCGCCGCGACGGTGATTACGAGGCGAACGAACCCCGCGTCGTCATCGAGGTGCTCTCGCCCTCGACACGCGAGTTCAACCTGTTCGGCAAGCTCGACGAGTACAAGGCGCTGGACAGCATCGACGCGATCCTCCTGATCGAGCCGAACGCGGCCGAGATCATGGTCTGGACCCGGGCGGCCGACCGGTCCTGGAGCCACGAGCGCATCGACGGGCTGGACGCGGCGGTCGCGCTTCCGTCCGTCGGCGTCGCGCTCCGGCTGGCCGAGATCTACGACGGCCTGACCTTCCCGATCCGCCCGCAGCTCGTCCCGGATTGATGCGCCGGCCCGGCTTTACAGCCCGGCCCGCCGCCCCTATGTCCCGCGCCTCTCCTGCAGCACCGTCATGCGCGCCGAAATCACGAACCTCCTCGAAGCCGCCAAGCAATCCGTGGGATTGCTGAGGAGGCATCTTTGACTGGGATACGGTCGAACTCCGCCTCGGCGAGCTGAACGCCCGCTCGGAGGACCCGAACCTCTGGAACGATCCGGAGGAGGCCCAGAAGGTCATGCGCGAGCGCAACGCGCTCGACGAGCAGGTCGCGGCCATCCGCCGGATGGAGGGTGAGCTCGACGACGGGGTCGCCTTCATCGAGATGGGCGACGCCGACGGGGACGCCGATTCCGTCAAGGAAGGCGAGGCCATGATCCGGCGGATCCACGCCGAGGCGGCGCGCCGGCAGGTCGAGACGCTGCTCTCCGGCGAGGCCGACGGCAACGACACCTACCTGGAGGTCCATTCCGGCGCCGGCGGCACAGAGAGCCAGGACTGGGCGAACATGCTCGCCCGGATGTACGCGCGCTGGGGCGAGAAGCACGGCTGCAAGGTCGAGCTGCTCGAGCAGCAGGACGGCGAGGAAGCCGGCATCAAGAGCGCGACCTTCCAGATGAAGGGCCACAACGCCTACGGCTGGCTGAAGACCGAATCGGGCGTGCACCGTCTGGTCCGGATCTCGCCCTTCGACTCGAACGCGCGCCGGCACACGTCCTTCGCGTCCGTCTGGGTCTATCCCGTCGTCGACGACCGGATCACGATCGACATCAAGGAATCCGACTGCCGGATCGACACCTATCGGTCGTCGGGCGCCGGCGGCCAGCACGTCAACACGACGGATTCGGCCGTCCGCATCACGCATATCCCGACCGGGATCGTGGCCGCCTGCCAGCAGGAGCGTTCGCAGCACAAGAACCGGGCGACGGCCTGGAACATGCTGCGCGCCCGGCTCTACGAGGCGGAGCTGCGCAAGCGCGAGGAGAAGGCGAACGCCGAGCAGGCCGCCAAGACCGACATCGGCTGGGGCCACCAGATCCGGTCCTACGTCCTGCAGCCGTACCAGCTCGTGAAGGACCTGCGGACGGGCGTCACGTCGGGCGTGCCGTCCGACGTGCTGGACGGCGATCTCGACCCGTTCATGGAGGCCGCGCTCGCGCAGCGCGTCTACGGGGGCGGCGCCGAGGTCGAGGACATCGACTGAGCGCCGGGCGCGGTCAGCCGTCCGCGCGGCGCAGCTGACGCCCCGCTTCGAGGAAGCGGATCGGGTTCACGGGCTCGCCGTTGATCCGGGTCTCGTAATGCAGGTGGGAGCCCGTGGAGCGCCCGGTCGACCCCGCGCGGCCGACCGCCTGCCCGGCCCTGACCTGCTCGCCCGGCACGACGGACACGGCCGACAGGTGGCCGTAGCGGGTCGTGAGGCCGCCGCCGTGATCCAATTCGACCATGAGGCCGTAGCCGCCCGCGTATTCGGCCGAGACGACGCGGCCCGCGGCCGTGGCGTGGGCCGGCGTGCCGGTCTCGGCCCGGAAGTCCACGCCCGTATGCAGGGCCGGCCCCCGCGTGAACGGATCGAGCCGGTAGCCGAAGGAGCTCGTCTGATCGAGATCGCCCGCGAGCGGCGACCCGAGCGGCAGCGCGTTGGCGGTCGATTGCAGCTGCGCCAGCCCCGAGAACGAGACGTCGAGATCCGCCAAGAGCGACCCGACCTGCCCGTGCCGCGCGCCCTCCGGCAGCGCGACGAGCGGGCCGCCCACGGCGCTGGCCTTGGCGGGGCGGCGGAGATCGACGCCCGTCGCGCCGATCGCGGAGCGCAGGCGCGAGACCCTCATCCGGGCGGCCTGGCCGAAGCTCGCCACCATGGCGCGCTCCTCGGTGCCGACCCGTTCGGCCGCGGCCTCCAGCGCCGACAGCCGGTCGCGGAGCTTGAAGCCGCCCTCGCCCTCCGCCGGGATCGGCATGGCGGGGCGCGCCGGCGGACGGACGGAGGCGCCCTCGCGGACGGCCTGTCCGGCGACCTTGTCGGCCGCGTCGCGCAGCCAGGCCTGGCGGGTCTCGATCTCGGCCTGCTTGGCGGCGAGCGCGTCCAGCCGCTCCTGCGTCCGCGTCCGCTCCACCATGTTCTGGGTCACCTCCTTCTCGAGGTGGCCGGAGAGTTCGTGCAGCCTGTCCTCGTAGGAGAGCCGCATCTCGGTCTCGCGCACGAAGAGGCGCTGCCCGATCTCGTCGCTGGACAGGATGGCCCAGGTCGCCCCGAGCGCCCAGAGGCCGAGGACCATCCCCACCGCGACGAGCCCGATCAGGGTGCCGCGGCCGAGGGCGACGGGAGCGGAGGACCGGTCGGGGAAGATGTGCATTCGATCGTACATGGGCCGTCCTGAACGGCCCCGATCACACCCCGTTAGGGTTAAGGATCCCCCAACGGGTCAGAGCGACTCCGCCGCGGCCAGGACCTCGGCGGCATGGCCGGGGACCTTCACCTTCGACCAGACCCGCGCGACGCGTCCCTCGCGGTCCAGGAGAAAGGTCGTGCGGTCGACGCCCATGTATTTGCGGCCGTACATGCTCTTCTCGGCCCAGACGCCGTAGGCCTGCAGCGTCTCCTTGCTCTCGTCGGAGGCCAGCGGGAGGGAGAGGCCGTGCTTGGCGGCGAACTTGTCGTGGCTCTTGGCGGAATCGGGCGAGAGGCCGATCACGGTCGTGCCGGCCGCCTCGAAGCGCTCCCGCAGGCCGTTGAACTCGATCGCCTCCTGCGTGCAGCCGCTCGTGTCGTCCTTCGGGTAGAAGTACAGGACCACCTTGCGGCCGCGCAGGCCCGACAGGGCGAGGCTCGTGCCTCCGCCGCCGGGGAGCGTGAAATCCGGTGCCGCCGAACCGACCTCGACCGTCATCGCGCCTTCCTTTCGTCGGATTGGATTGACATGCGTTTTCCGGTCGCGGAGCCTCGCCGCAGCCGGTCGGCTACAGAGCCGTTACCGACTCCGCGCTAGGCTGTCGACCGAATCACGCGAATGCGGCCGGGCACCACCCGGTCCCGAGGGTGGATGAGGCTGTTCCGTAAGGTATCGCCGGCCGACAGCCCGTGCAGCCCTCGCCCGTTGTGGCGGCGGATCGCCCGGCGCGCCGTGCACGTCAAGCTGGCGCTGCTGGGGCTCGTGCTCCTGGTGGGGGCGGCCGCGATCCTGCGCCTCGTCGCCGGGCCCGTCAGCCTGCGCAGCTATTCCGACCGCGTCGCCCAGGCCCTCGCCGAGCAGATCGGGCCGGGCTGGACCGTGAAGCTCGTCGATACTTAGATCCGCCTGCGAGGAAGCCGGCCCGCCGTCCGGGCGACCGGCCTCGAGATCCGCAATCCCTCCGGCGTCCCGGTCGTCCGCGCCCCGGAGGCGACGGTCACGTTCGACCCGGGCGCGCTGCTCACGGCCCGGCTCTCGCCGCGCGAGATCGCGCTCTCGGGCCTCCGGCTCACGGCCGTCGCCGCGCCGGACGGCTCCCTGTCCTTCGTCTCCGACGGGGC
>JAEUAC010000073.1 GCA_019695455.1 Methylorubrum extorquens
GCTCTACCCGGAGGACCCTTGGGAGATGGTGGCCACGCCCTTCATCTGGCCGGGGCAGGACGGGGAATATCCGCTCGGGTCCGACATGCTGGGCCGGGATCTCGCGAGCGGCCTCTTCCACGGCGCCAAGATCTCGCTGCTGATCGGCTTCGCGGCGACGCTCCTCGCCGTCGCCTTCGGCACCGCGATCGGGGCTGTCGCCGGATACTACCGAGGGCGCACGGACGATCTCCTCATGCGCTTCACGGAGCTCTTCCAGACGATCCCGCAATTCATCTTCGCGATCGTGGTGGTCGCGATCCTGACGCCCTCGGTCCGCAACGTCACGCTCGCGATCGCCCTCGTCGCCTGGCCCTCGATCGCCAGGCTCGTCAGGGGCGAGTTCCTCGCCCTGCGCGAGCGGGAATTCGTGCAGGCCTCGATCGCGATCGGCATGGGGGACGCCCGCATCATCCTCACGCAGATCCTGCCGAACGCGCTCGGCCCGATCATCGTGACCGGGTCGCTCCTGGTCGCGACCTCGATCCTCACCGAAGCCGGGCTTGCCTTCCTCGGCCTCGGCGATCCGAACGTGATGAGCTGGGGCACGATCATCGGGGCGGGCCGCGATGCGCTGCGCTCGGCCTGGTACATCACGGCGATCCCGGGTCTCGCGATCCTCGTGACCGTGCTGGCGCTCAACCTGGTGGGCGAAGGCCTCAACGACGCCCTCAACCCGCGCCTGAAGAACCGGTGAGGCCGAGATGAGCGCCCTTCTCGACATCCGCGACCTCCACACGCACTTCTTCACCGCGCGCGGCGTGCTGAAGGCCGTGAACGGCGTCTCCCTCTCGATCGGGCGCGGCGAGATCGTCGCCGTGGTCGGTGAATCCGGCTGCGGCAAGTCCGTGACGGCCTTCTCGATCCTGCGCCTCATCCCCGATCCGCCGGGCCGCATCGTGGGGGGCGAGGTCCTGTTCGAGGGCCGCGACCTCACGACGCTCTCGCCGGCCGAGATGCGGGCCGTCCGCGGCCGGGGCATCGCCATGATCTTCCAGGAGCCCATGACATCCCTGAACCCGGTCCTGACGGTCGGCGAACAGGTGGGCGAGGTTCTGATCGAGCACGGCACGGTGCCCCGCTCCCGCGTGAAGGCTCGGGTGCTCGAGATCCTGGAAAGCGTTCGCATCTCCGATCCGGCCCGACGGATCGGCCAGTACCCGCACGAGCTGTCCGGCGGCATGCGCCAGCGCGTCATGATCGCGATGGCGCTCGCCTGCGAGCCGAAGCTGATCATCGCCGACGAGCCGACCACGGCACTGGACGTGACCGTGCAGGCGCAGATCCTGGACCTGCTCATGGAGATGCGGGACCGCTACGGCATGGCCGTCATGCTGATCACGCACGATCTCGGCGTCGTCGCGGAGACCGCCGATCGCGTCGCCGTCATGTATGCCGGTCGCAAGGTCGAGGAGGCGGCTGTCGAAGCGCTCTTCCGCCAGCCGCTGCACCCCTACACGCAGGGCCTGATCCGGGCGACGCCGGAAGGGGCCGGCAGCGCCGCCGGCTTCGGGCGGCGACCGGCGCGCCTGCAGGAGATCCCCGGCATGGTGCCTCCCCTTCACGCCATGCCGCCGGGCTGCGCCTTCGCGCCGCGCTGCGCCTTCGCGCTCGATCTCTGCCGGCAGGCGCCGCCACCGCTCGTGATGCGCCACGAGGGCCATCAGGTCGCCTGCTATCGGGCTGCCGACATCGAAGCCCGCACCCTGGAGGCGGTCGCGTGAAGGCTCCGATCCTCGTCGTCGATGATCTCGTCAAGCACTTCCCGACCGACGACGGCCGCACGGTCCATGCCGTGGACGGCGTGTCGCTCGAACTCGCGGCCGGCGAGACCCTGAGCCTCGTCGGGGAATCGGGTTGCGGCAAGTCCACGCTCGGCAAGACGATCATGCGGCTCTACCCGCCGACCTCCGGCTCCATCCGGGTGAACGGCCAGGAGATCGGGACCACGAGCCGGCGCGCGATGCGGCCCCTGCGGCGCGAGCTGCAGATGGTGTTCCAGGATCCGTTCGCGTCCCTCAACCCGCGCGTCTCGGTCGGCCGCGCGATCGAGGAGCCGCTGATCGTCCACGGCATCGGCACGCGGGCCGAGCGTCGCGAGCGCGTGAGCTGGCTGCTCGGGCGCGTCGGCCTGCCGGCGGACGCGGCCGCCCGGCATCCGCACGAATTCTCCGGCGGCCAGCGCCAGCGCATCGGCATCGCCCGGGCGCTGGCCCTGAACCCGAAGATCATCATCTGCGACGAGCCGGTCTCGGCCCTCGACGTGTCCGTCCGCGCCCAGGTGCTGAACCTGCTCGGCGACCTGAAGGACGAGTTCAACCTCGCCTACCTGTTCATCTCGCACGACCTGTCGGTGGTCGAGTACGTGTCCGACCGCGTGGCCGTCATGTATCTCGGCCGCATTGTCGAGATCGCGCCGCGCGAGCGCCTGTTCGGGGCGCCCCTGCACCCCTACACGAAGGCGCTGCTCGATGCGGCGCCGATCCCCGATCCGACGCGCCGGCGCGGCCGCCGTCCCCGGCTCGACGGCGAGATCCCGAGCCCGCTCGACCCGCCGTCCGGCTGCCGGTTTCGCACGCGCTGCCCGATCCGGATCGAGCGTTGCACGACCGAGACGCCGCATCTGCTGTCAGCCGGTTCGGGCCAGTTCGTCGCCTGCCACCGCGCCTTCGAGGGCGCTTCGGTGCCGGTACCGGTGCCGGCCGGCGCTCCGGTGACCGGCGACGCCCTTGCGATGCGCTGAACGGAGACGCCCATGTATCGCCTGATCAGCGCGACGCCGAGCCCCTATGCCCGCAAGGTTCGGATCGCGCTCGCCGAGAAGGGCGTGCCGTTCGAGCTCGCGACCGAAGTGCCGTGGAACTCGGACACGGCGACGCCGCTCCACAACCCGCTCGAGAAGCTGCCTGTCCTGATCGTCGACGCGGAGACGAGCGTCTACGAAAGCCGCTTCATCCTGGAATGGATCGAGGCGAAGCATCCCGCGCCGCCCCTGATGCCGGCGGACGTCGAGGAGCGCCTCGCCGTCAAGCGATTGGAGGTGCTGGGCGACGGCATCTGCGACGCGTGCGTGCTCATGTTCGTCGAGCGCGGCCGCGCGCCGGATCGGCAGAGCCCGGAATGGATGGCCCGCCAGGGCCGCAAGGTCGCGGGTGGCCTGCGCGAGATGGCCCGCCTCGTCGGCCACCGCGATCACTGCGTCGGCGCGGCTCTGACCTATGCCGACATCGCGGTCGGCACGACGCTTCGTTACCTCGACGTGCGCTTCGCCGAGAACGACTGGCGCGCGCGCTATCCTCACCTCGCCGCCTTCTCGGACCGCATCGAGACGCGACCCGCCTTCGCGGCGACCGTTCCGGTCGCGCAAGTCATTCGCGACCGGGTCGCCTGAACGAAGCCCGACCTCCTGGGGCGCGGTCGCGCCCGCCCGCCTCCACCCGTTCCGTCCATTTCGAGGAGATCGCCGCCATGGCCGATCTGTTCAGTTCCTTCACGCTGAAGGACGTCACGCTGCGCAATCGCATCGCGATGTCGCCCATGACCATGTTCTCGTCCGGCCCCGATGGGGCCATGACGGACTGGCACATGGTCCATCTCGGCGCCCGTGCGATCGGCGGGGCCGGGCTCGTGATCTGCGAGCAGCTGGCGGTCGCCCCGGAGGGCCGCATGACGCCGCAATGCTCCGGCATCTGGTCCGACGACCACATCCCGGCCCTGCGGCGCGTGACGGACTTCATCAAGGCGCACGGGGCAGTGCCGGGCGTCCAGCTCAGCCATTCGGGCCGCAAGGGCAGCATCAATCCGCCTTGGGAGGGTTATCGCCAACTGCCGGAGGACCACCCGGACGCCTGGGAGCCGATCGGCCCGAGCAGCCGGCCGTATGGCGGCCCGAAACACCCGCGGGGCGGCCGCGAGGCGACACTCGACGACATCGCGCGGCTGAAGGGCGATTTCGCGGCCGGGGCGCGACGCGCCGTGGCGGCCGGGTTCGAGTGGGCGGAGATGCACTATGCCCACGGCTTTCTCGGGGCGAGCTTCTTCTCCCCCCTCGCGAACGGGCGCGATGACGGCTACGGCGGCAGCCTCGAAGGCCGGTCCCGC
>JAEUAC010000221.1 GCA_019695455.1 Methylorubrum extorquens
CCAGCATGTCGTAGGAATAGCGGAAGCCGCGTGCCTCGGCGGCGCGGCTGTTCGCCAGCGCCTCGCCGATCGTCTGCCCGGTCACGAACTGCTCGCCCATCATGCGCATCGCGAGGTCGGTGCCGCGGCGGATCAGCGGCTCGCCGCCACGCGCGATCAGGCGCGTGAGGGAGGAAGCGAGGCTCGTCTCGCTGGTCGTCGTCGTGAGCTTGCCCGTGACGACGAGCCCCCAGGTCGCGGCGTTCACGAAGAGCGACGGGCTCTGGCCGACATGCGAGCGCCAGTCGCCCGAGGCGATCTTGTCGCGGATCAGCGCGTCCCGGGTCGCGTCGTCGGGAATGCGCAGCAGCGCCTCGGCGAGGCACATGAGGGCGACGCCCTCCTGGCTCGAGAGCGAGTATTCGTGGATCAGGCCCTCGACGCCGCCGGCGCGGTGCTTGCCGCGCAGGGCCTCGACGAGGCGCCGGGCGATCGCGGCCGCGCGGGCGCCCGCCTCCGGCGGCAGGGTCGCGAGCGGCAGCAGCGCCGCCACGCACTCCGCCTCCGGTCGCCGATAGGCCTCGGTGACGGCCGCCCGAAGCGGCGACGGCGGGGTCACGTCGGCCGCGAAGCTCGCGAACGGGTTCGTCTCCGCGCCGCCCGGCGCCATCCCGTCCGTCATGTCCCGTCCTCCGATCCGGGAGGGAGCATAGAAGAAGTCGCGCAGGCGGTGTATCGCGCTTTGGCGGGCCGGAGCCGTCGTTCCGGTGGCGGTACGCCTCTTCCACGGACGTTCCGATTGCTCGACAGCCTCGATCGCCAGATTCTCCGAATCGTCCAGGCGGACGGCCGCATCTCGGCGGTCGAGCTCGCGGAGCATTGCGGTCTCTCGCCGGCCGCGACGGGCGAGCGCCTGCGCCGCCTCGTCCGGGAGGGCTACGTGGCCGGGTTCGCGGCGCGGCTCGACCCGCACCGGCTCGGACGCTCGCTGCTGATCTTCGTCGAGGTCTCGCTCGACAAGACCACGCCGGACGTCTTCGACCGGTTCGCGGAGGCGGTCCGGCGGGTCGAGGACATCCTCGAATGCCACATGGTGGCGGGCGGATTCGACTACCTCGTCAAGGCGCGCGTGTCGGACATGAACGCCTACCGGCGCTTCCTCGGCGACGTCCTCCTGGCGCTGCCGGGCGTCACCGAGACGCGGACCTACCCGGTCATGGAGGAGGTCAAGGCGGACGCGCCCCTGCCGGTGTGAGACCTGGAGAGAGGCGCGCGCCCGGCCGTCGGATCGGCTATGACGCCGGCCGCATTGGGAGAGCGCACACGCCATGGACCGGATCGACCGCGAGATCCTCCGCATCCTGCAGGCCGACGCGACCATCGCGATCGCGCAGATCGCCGACCGGGTCGGGCTGTCCCAGACGCCGTGCTGGAAGCGAATCCGGCGGCTCGAGGAGACGGGCGTCGTCGAGCGCCGGGTCGCGATCCTCAACCCCGAATCGATCGGGCTCGGCCTGACGGTCTTCGTCTCGATCCAGGCCCCGGATCATTCGCACGGCTGGCTCGCCACCTTCGCCGAGACGGTCTCGGCCATGCCCGAGGTCATGGAATTCTACCGCATGGCGGGCGACGTGGACTACATGCTGCGGGTCGTCGTCTCGGACATGGCGGCCTATGACGGCTTCTACAAACGGCTCATCGGCGCGGTCGCCCTGAAGACCGTCACGTCGCGCTTCGCGATGGAGCGCATCAAGTCCGAGACTGCCTACCGCATCGCCGAGGCGGAACCCCTCCGCACGAGGACGACGGCGTGAACGCCGCGACGGGAGGCACGACGTCCTGCCGGGAGCCGACGTCCGGCCTCGTCGCGGCACCGCACGGCGGGGCGGGCCATGCCGGCGGAGGGCTCTGACGCCGGGTGGAGCCACGGTCGCGCGAGGGCGCGCGGCAGGCCCGACGCGCGAAAGGCCTCTCAGGTCTTCAGCACCACGCAGCCGCCGCCGGCGGCCCGGATCCGCGCGCAGAGGCCGTTCGCCTCCGTCCGCGTCGGGGCGGGCACGCGGACGCGGTAGAAGGAGCGTGTGCCGCGGCTGCGCAGCCGCGAGCCGAGAACCATGGGCTGCACGTCCCCGAGCACGGTGCGGAGCGTCGCGCGGCTGCGCTCGAAGGCGGCCAGCGCCAGCGCCTTCGAGAAGTTGCCCGAGAGCTGGACGCCCCAGGGTGCCCGGATGCCCTCGGCGATGACGGAGGCGCCGGACGGCCGGGCGCGGAGCGCGACCAGCGTCGCCGCGCAGCTCGCCTCCTCGGCCGCCGCGATCGCGGCCGGCGGAGGCGCGCCCTTCCGGTCGGCCGCCCACTCCTCGGCGGACCGGCCCGTGATCCGGATCACGTAGTCGCGCGTCTCCTCGGGCAGGCCGCCCCGGCCGGCGAGCCACGTCGCCACCCGGGTCGGGCCTCCGTTATAGGCGGCCGCGGCCAGTCCCTCGTTGCCGAAGGTCCGGCGCAGGTCGGCGAGGAAGGACGCGGCGGCCGGGATCGCCTGTTCGGGATCGAAGGGATCGGCGAGGCCCCGTTCGCGCGCCGTGCCGGGCATGAACTGCGCGATGCCCTGGGCGCCGACGGGGCTCGTCGCGCGCGGGCGGAAGCTGCTCTCCTGCCAGATGAGGCGCGTGAACAGCCCGACGGGAAGGTTCTGCGCCTTCGCCGCGCCGTCGACGAGGCGGCAGATCGACTGCTCGAGGCTCTCGCCGCCGGCCTGCGCCCATGCGGGCGCGGCGGCCAGGAGCGCGAGGGCGAGCCAGGCGAGGCGCGTGAGGGGGCGAAGCGGCACGCCGTCGGATGCCCCGGCGCGGGCCGGGCGTCAAACCGGCCCGACATGGCATCGGCGCGCCGGCGCGGATAGGATCGCGGCAGACGCCGCAGGGCGCGCCGGAGACGACGATGACGGGGGAGGGGACGGGACCGCTGGCCGGCCTGAGGGTGCTCGAGCTCGGCCATTTCGTGGCCGCCCCGTTCTGCACGCGCCTCCTCGGCGATCTCGGGGCGGAGATCGTGAAGATCGAGCCTCCGGGCGGCGATCCGGTGCGGCAATGGGGCGAGCAGCACAACGGCAGCTCGCTCTGGTGGTCGGTCCACGGCCGCAACAAGCTGTCCGTCACCCTCGACCTGAAGAAGCCGGAGGCGATCGCGGCCGTCCTTCGCATCGCGGCGCAGTGCGACGCCGTGGTCGAGAACTTCCGGCCCGGTCAGCTCGACAGGCTCGGCCTCGGGGCCGCGACCCTCGAGGCGGTCCGGCCCGGCATCGTGATCGCGCGCATCTCGGGCTACGGCCAGGACGGGCCGGGCCGCGACCGGGCGGCCTTCGGCGTGATCGGCGAGGCGGTGGGCGGATTGCGGCACCTGACCAACCACGCGCCCGGCACGACGGACCTGCCGCCGGTGCGGGTCGGGATCTCCATCGGCGATTCCATCTCGGGCCTCTACGCGGCCTTCGGCGTCATGGCGGCGCTCTGGCGGCGGGACGCGCCGGGCGGGGACCGGCGCGGCCGGGAGATCGACGTGGCACTGGCCGAATCGGTCCTGTCCATGACCGAGGGGCTCCTGCCCGAATACGGGGCGCTCGGTCTCGTCCGGCAGCCGACCGGGGCCCGCATCGCGACGGCCGCGCCGACCAGCGCCTACCCGACCCGGGACGGGGGCTGGATGCTGATCGCGGCGAATTCCGAGCCGCTCTTCGCCCGTCTCTGCGCCCTGATGGAGCGGCCCGATCTCGCCGCCGATCCCCGGTTCCGGGGCAATCGGGCGCGCGTCGCGAACGTGGAGGCGCTGGACGAGGCGATCGGCGCCTGGACCCGCACCCTGCCGACCGACGCGCTCGAGGCGCGGCTCGTCGAGGCCGACATCCCGTCGACGCTCGCCTACACGGCGGCCGAGATCGCGGCGGACGCGCAGTTCCGCCACCGCGGCATGGTCCGCGAGGTGGAGGATCCGGCGCACGGCCCGCTCCTGCATCCGGGCATCGTGCCGCACCTCAAGGACGATCCCGGCGCGGTGCGCTGGGCCGGGCGCGCGCCGGGCGCGGACACCGATGCGGTCCTGTCGCGGCTCGCCGGCCTCAAGCCCGACGAGATCGCGGCGCTGCGCGCGGCCGGAACCCTCGGCTGAGCCGGGAGCGCGGGGCCGCGGCTGGCGTCCCGCGCCCGGGTCCCGTACACCCCCTCGACCCGGCCGGTGGCGGCCGTCGTGGAGATCGGGACTTGGCGGAAAGGCCGTATCGGCGCGTGCTCGTGAAGCTGTCGGGGGAGGCCCTGGCGGCGCCCGACGGCTATTGGCTCTCGGCCCAGACCCTGAAGGACCTCGCGGACGACATCGCCCGGACCGTCGAGGACGGGCTGGAACTCGCGGTCGTGATCGGCGGCGGCAACATCATCCGGGGCGCCCGGATGAGCCAGGCCGGCTGGATCGACCGGCCGACCGCCGATTCCATGGGCATGCTGGCGACCGTCATGAACTCGCTCGCGCTCGAGACCGCGCTCAACGCGGCCGGCGTCTCGGCCCGGACCATGTCGGCCGTCTCCATGCCGACGGTCTGCGAGACCTACGCCCGGCAGCCGGCGCTGCACTATCTCGACCGCAAGCAGGTGGTCGTGCTGGCTGGCGGCACCGGCAACCCGTTCTTCACAACCGACACGGCCGCGGTGCTGCGGGCGGCGGAGCTGCGCTGCGACGCCGTGCTGAAGGCGACGCAGGTCGACGGCGTCTATTCGGCCGACCCGAAGACCGACCCGTCGGCGGTCCGCTTCGACCACCTCACCCACGACGAGGCGATCCGGCGCGACCTGAAGGTGATGGACACGGCGGCCTTCGCGCTCGCCCGCGAGTCGCGGCTGACCGTGGTGGTCGGGTCCGTCCACGCGCCGAGTTCGGTGAAGGCCATCCTGGCCGGCCGCGCGCCGGCCACGGTCGTCGCCCCTTGATGGAACAGGGAGCGCCGCGTAATCCGGCGCTCTCCAACGAAGAGACCAGCCACCATGGCCGTCACGACTTTTGACGTCAACGACCTCAAACGCCGGATGCAGGGAGCCATCTCCTCCCTGAAGCACGACCTCGGCAGCCTGCGCACCGGACGCGCGACCCCGAGCCTGGTGGAGCCGATCCAGGTCGAGGCCTACGGCGCCACCATGTCCATGGCGCAGGTCGCGACCGTCAGCGTCCCCGAGCCGCGCCTCCTCTCCATCCAGGTCTGGGACCGCGGCATGGTGGCGGCCGTCGAGAAGGCGATCCGCCAGTCCGATCTCGGCCTGAACCCCCAGACCGAGGGTCAGGTGATCCGCCTGCGCATCCCGGAGATGAACGAGCAGCGCCGCAAGGAGATGGTGAAGGTCGCCCACAAATACGCCGAGGAGGCGCGGATCGCGACCCGTCACGTCCGGCGCGACGGCATGGACCTCCTCAAGAAGCTCGAGAAGGACGGCGACCTCGGCGAGGACGACGTGAAGCGGCAGTCCGACGTGGTCCAGAAGACGACGGACGCGACCATCGGCGACATCGATGCGCTGGTCGCCGCAAAGGAAAAGGAAATCATGCAGGTCTAAGGTCGAGGCCTCTCAGGTGTCCCGACCCATGCCCTCCGAATCCACGGCTCTCAGCCTGGCGGCGGATCCGAGTCCGGCGGTCGAGCCGGCTCGGGTCCCGCGCCACGTCGCCATCATCATGGACGGCAACGGACGCTGGGCCGCCCGGCGGGGCCTGCCGCGCCTGGAGGGGCACCGCCGCGGCATCGAGGCGGTGCGATCGGCCGTCCGCACGGCCGGCGAGATGGGCGTCGGCTACCTGACGATCTACGGCTTCTCGATCGAGAACTGGCGCCGTCCGGCCGACGAGGTGTCGGGCCTGTTCGGGCTGATGAAGCGCTTCGTGCGCGTCGACCTCGCCCAATTGCACGATGCGAACGTGCGGCTGCGCGTGATCGGCGGACGCACCGGGCTCGACGACGACATCCTGGCGCTGCTCGACGAGGCTCAGGACCTGACGCGGCGCAACACCGGCCTGACGCTCGTCGTCGCCTTCAACTACGGCGGCCGGCAGGAGATCGTCGAGGCGGCGCGGGAGATCGCGCGCCAGGTGCGGGACGGCCGGCTCGATCCGGACGAGATCGACGCCTGCACGATCGAATCCGTGCTCGCGACGCGCGGGATCCCGGACCCGGACCTCGTCATCCGCACGTCCGGCGAGCTGCGCCTGTCGAACTTCCTGCCCTGGCAGACGACCTATTCCGAGTTCGTCGTCCTGCCCGACCTGTGGCCCGATTTCGACGCGGGCTCCTTCCACAAGGCCGTCGCGGCGTTCGGCCAGCGCGACAGGCGCTTCGGCGGCCTGACGGCCGAGCGCGCCTGACGTGACCATCCCCGACGACCCGGCGAGGCGGCCCCCGTCGGGACGGTCCGAACTCGCCCTCAGGACGGGGTCCGGCATCGTTCTCGCCGCGGCCGCGATCGGCGCCACGCTCCTCGGCGGGCCGGTCTTCGCCGCGTTCTGGCTCGCGGCCGGCATCGCGATCGCCTCCGAGTGGATCGCCATGACGGGGGCGGCGCCGCGCCGGCCTCTCGTGGCCGCGGCCGGCCTCGGCCTGGCCGCCACGACGGTCGCGCCCCTTCTCGGGTTCGACACCGCGCAGGTCGCGACCGCCTTCGCGGTGACGTGCGCCGCCCTGGCGGCGCTCGGGACCACACGGACCGGCCGGCTCCTCGCCGTCGCGGGCTTCGGCTACGCCGCCCTGGTCGCGCTCGTGCCGCCCTACATGCGGGAGCGCCCCGATCTCGGGATCCTGGCGATCGTCTGGGTCTTCGCGGTCGTCTGGACGACGGACATCGCGGGCTATTTCGTCGGGCGTTCGCTCGGCGGCCCGAAGCTGTGGGCCCGCGTCAGCCCGAAGAAGACGTGGTCCGGCTTCGTCGGCGCCGTCGCGGGGGCGGTCCCCGCCGGGACGGCGGTCGCGGCGGACGTGCCGCGCTTCGGCGCGGCGGCGCCGCTCGGGCTCTCCGGCGTGGCGCTCCTCTCGGCCGTCGCCTCCGTGGCGAGCCAGGGCGGCGACCTCGCCGAATCGGCCATGAAGCGGCGCTGCGGCGTCAAGGATTCCGGCCGCCTCATTCCGGGGCATGGAGGCGTGATGGATCGGCTGGATGGGTTCGTGGCCGTGTGCCTGCTGCTCGCGGTCGCGATGGCCGGCACCCGCTTGGCGGCGCGCTGAGGCATGACCGAGCGCATCACGATCCTCGGGGCCACGGGCTCGATCGGCAAGTCGACCGCCGACGTCATCGACCAGCATCGCGACCGCTTCGCCGTGGAGGCGGTCGTGGCCGGCCGCGACGCGTCGGCGCTGGCCGCCATGGCGATCCGGCTCGGCGCCCGGGTCGCGACGCTGGCCGACCCCGCGGGCCTCGACGCTCTGCGGGAGCGGCTGGCCGGCACCGGCATCGAGGCGGCGGCGGGGCCCGACGCCGTGATCGAGGCGGCGCAGCGCGACTGCGACCTCGTGGTCGCCGCGATCTGCGGCGTCGCGGGGCTCGCCCCGACCCATGCCGCGCTCAAGGCGGGCCGCCGCATCGCGCTCGCCAACAAGGAGGCGCTGGTCTGCGCCGGCCGGGCTTTCATGCGGGACGCGGCCCGGATCGGCGCGACCATCCTGCCGATGGATTCCGAGCACAACGCCCTCGCGCAGGCGATGGGGTCCGGCCACCCGGACGACGTCCTGTCGATGACGCTCACCGCCTCGGGCGGGCCGTTCCGCACCTGGGACGCGGCGGCGATCGCGGCCGCGACGCCCGCCCACACGGCCAAGCACCCGACCTACTCGATGGGCGACAAGATCAACGTCGATTCGGCGAGCCTCATGAACAAGGGGCTCGAGCTGATCGAGGCCCACCACCTGTTCGGGCTGTCGTCGGCGCAGCTCGGCGTGGTCGTCCACGCCCAGTCCATCATCCACGGGCTCGTGTTCTGGCGCGACGGGGCCGTGACGGCCGGGATGGCCAACCCGGACATGCGCATCCCGATCGCGCATTGCCTCGGCGGCGACCGGCGGCTGCCGCTCGCGGTGCCGCGTCTCGATCTCGCCGCGATCGGCCGCTTTACGTTCGAGGAGGCGGACGGCGCGCGCTTCCCGTGCCTGGGTCTGGCGCGGGCGGCGCTCGAGGCCGGCGGCGCCATGCCGGCCGTCCTCAACGGGGCGAACGAGGTGGCCGTGGCGGCCTTCCTGGCCGGCAGGGCGACCTTCCCCGACATTCCGCGGATCGTGGAGGCGACCTGCGCGTCGCCCGCCTTCGGCGACAACCGCGAGCCCGCCTCCGTGGAGGAGGCGCTCGCGATCGACGGCGAGGCCCGGCGGATCGCCGGGTCGCTGCTGTCCCCAGTGGTCAGTGCGGCGCCCGGCGCCGGCAGGAGTTCGTGATGGACCAGGCGGTCGCCCTCTTCGGCAAGGTCGGCGGGCTGCTGCTCTACCCGGTCGCGTTCCTGTTCGTTCTGACGATCGTCGTCTTCGTGCACGAGTTCGGCCATTACTGGGTGGGGCGGCGCTGCGGCGTCGGCGTGAAGGCCTTCTCCATCGGCTTCGGCAAGGAGCTGTGGGGCTGGACGGACAGGCACGGCACTCGCTGGAAGCTCTCCGCCATTCCGCTCGGCGGCTACGTGAAGTTCATGGGCGACATGAACGCCGCCAGCGTGCCCGACGAGGCCGCGCTCGCCGCCATGTCGCCGGCCGAGCGGGCGCAGAGCTTCCAGTCGAAGCCGCTGCTCGCCCGCGCGGCCGTAGTGGCGGCCGGCCCGGTCGCGAACTTCATCCTGGCGATCCTCGTCTTCGCGGCCATCACGTGGATCGGCGGACGGCAGGTGCTCGCGCCCCGGATCGAGGCCGTGCAGGCCGGCAGCGCCGCCGAATCCGCCGGGTTCCAGCCGCAGGACCTGATCGTCTCGATCGACGGGCGGGCGATCGCGAGCTTCTCGGACATGCAGCGGCTCGTCTCGACCAGCGCCGGCGACGACCTGACGATCCTGGTCGATCGCGGCGGCTCCCGGCTGACCCTCAACGCGACGCCCGCGATCCGCGAGGTCGAGATGCCGGGATTCGGCAAGCAGCGCATCGGCGTGCTCGGCATCCAGGGCTCGCGCGATCCGGCGGATCTCCGATTCGTGCGCTACGGGATCGTGGATTCGCTCGGCTTCGGCGTGACGGAGACCTGGGCCGTGGTGGACCGGACCTTCGCCTATCTCGGCAAGCTCGTGACGGGCCGCGAATCCCCGAAGCAGCTGTCCGGGCCGATCGGCATCATGCGCGTCTCCGGCGACGTCGCGGCCGTCGGGGGACTCGCGCCGCTGGTCGGGCTGATCGCCGTCCTCTCGGTGTCCATCGGCCTTATCAACCTCTTTCCGATCCCGCTCCTCGACGGGGGGCATCTCCTCTTCTATGCGGCGGAGGCGGCGCTCGGGCGTCCCCTCAGCGAGAGGGCGCAGGAGATCGGCTTCCGTATCGGTCTCGCCTTCGTGGTGATGCTGATGCTGTTCGCCACGTGGAACGACCTCGTTAACCTCGGCGCGTCGTTCGCGTCGCGAGGGACGTGACACGAAGGCCACGTCCGGACAGAATGACGGTAGGTTAAGCTTAACCTCCGTGTCCAAGGCGATGCGTAAGGGATAGAAGCGGTCCTCGCTGTTCCACGAGGGGAACCGCCGGTCGGGGCGGCTTCGCAAGAAGCCAGAGCGAAACGGGTTGAGAATGCTGATGACGTTGTTCCGCCGCGTGCACATGGCGAGCCTGCTCGCCATGCTCGTCGCTGCCGTCTGGCTCGCCCCCTCGGCCGCGATGGCCCAGGAGATCGTGGTCCAGGGCAATGGCCGGATCGATGCCGAGACGGTGCGCTCCTACGTGACCGGCACCGGGTCGCTGGAGGAGGCGCGGCGCGCCATGCTCCAGACCGGGATGTTCTCCGACGTGAGGCTCGCCCGGCAGGGAAGCCGGATCGTCGTGACCGTCCGCGAGAACACCTCCGTCAACCGCGTGGTCGTCGAGGGGAACAAGAAGTTCACCCGCGACGCGCTGGAGCCCGAGCTCCAGACCAAGGCCCGCCGTCCCTTCAGCCAGGCGACCGTCGACGCCGACGTCGCCCGCATCCGCGAGATCTACGGCCGGATCGGCCGCATGGCCGCCAAGGTGACGTCCCGCACCGTCGACCTGCCGAACGGCCGGGTGGACGTGGTGTTCACGGTCGACGAGGGTTCCAAGACCGGCATCCGCGAGATCAACTTCGTCGGCAACGACGCCTATTCGTCCCGCCGCCTGCGCGAGCTGATGAACTCGGGCGAGATGAACCTGCTCTCGTTCCTCAAGACGAACGACGTCTACGACGCCGACAAGATCCAACAGGACGCCGAGATCATCCGCCGGCACTACCTGAAGAACGGCTATGCCGACTTCCAGGTGACCAGCATCGACGCCCGCTACGACGAGGCCAAGGAAGGCTACGTCGTGACGTTCAACCTGGTCGAGGGCCAGCAGTACCGCGTCGGCCAGGTCGGCTTCGACTCGCGGGTGACGGAGGTCGATCCGACGCTGCTGCGCGACGAGGTCGCGACCGGCACGGGCGACGTCTACAACGCCGAGGACGTCGAGAAGACGCTCAACAACATCACGAACGCGGCCGTGCGTCGGGGCTATCCCTTCGTGACGGTGCGTCCCACGGGCGCCCGCAACCCGGCCACGCAGACCGTCGACCTCGGCTTCGTCGTCGAGGAGGGCCCGCGGGTCTACGTCGAGCGCATCAACATCCGCGGCAACACCCGCACGCGCGACTACGTCGTCCGCCGCGAGCTGGACATCGGCGAAGGGGACCCCTTCAACCGCGTCCTCGTCGACCGCGCCGAGCGCCGCCTCAACGCCCTCGGCTACTTCAAGAAGGTGCGCGTCTCCACCGAGCCCGGCTCGGCCGCCGACCGCGTCGTCATGAACATCGACGTCGAGGACCAGCCGACCGGCGCCTTCTCGATCTCGGGCGGCTACTCGACGTCCGACGGCGCCATCGGCGAGGTCTCGATCTCCGAATCGAACTTCCTCGGCCGCGGCCAGTTCGTCCGCCTCGCCGGCCAGATCGGCCAGCGCTCGAACGGCGTCGACTTCTCGTTCACCGAGCCCTACTTCCTCGGCTACCGCCTCGCGGCCGGCTTCGACCTCTTCTCGAAGTACTCGGACCAGACCCGCTACGCGCGCTACGAGAACCGGACCACGGGCGGCCAGCTCCGCATCGGGTTCCCGCTCACCGAGGAATCCGGCATCACGCTGCGCTACTCGCTCTACGAGCAGACGCTGAAGATCCCGAACACCTACCGCCGGCCGTTCAACGACTGCTCGGTCCCGCTCCCGGCCTACACGGCGCTCAACGCCGACGGCACGGCGACCTACCCGAACTGCGCCTACGACGGCGAAGCCTCGGTGGCCGTGAAGGAATCGCGCGGCACGACGCTGACCTCGCTGGCCGGCGTGACGCTCGCCTACAACACGGTCGACAACCTCAAGAACCCGCGCAGCGGCGTCTATGCCGAGCTGAAGCCCGAGATCGCCGGCCTCGGCGGAGACTCGAACTACTTCCGCGTCTCCGGCGAGGCCCGCTACTACCAGGAGATCTACGAGGACATCATCGGTGTCGCGAAGCTCCAGGGCGGCCACATCCAGTCGACCGGCAACAACCGCGCCTCGAACGGCATCAACACCTTCGGCGGCGACCTCCGGCTGGTGGACCACTACTTCCTCGGCCCGTCGCTCGTCCGCGGCTTCGCGCCGTCCGGCATCGGCCCGCGGGACATCTCGACCCCGGACTCGAACTCGAACGCGATCGGCGGCACGACCTATATCGGCGGCACGCTCGAGGCGCAGTTCCCGCTGCCGCTGGTTCCGCGGGACCTCGGCCTGAAGGGCGCTGTCTTCGCCGATGCCGGGACGCTGTTCGGCTACAAGGGTCCGCGCGCCTTCGACGTGAACCTGAACGGCGTGCTGAATTGCGGCGCGACCAACGTACAGCCGGAATGCGTGGTCGTCCGCGACAAGATCATCCTGCGGTCGTCCATCGGCGCGAGCCTGCTCTGGAACTCGCCGCTCGGCCCGATCCGGTTCGACTACGCCTACGCGCTGTCGAAGGACAACGGCACCTTCGTCACCTACCCGAACTTCGGCACGATCCGGGTCGGGCAGGACCAGACGCAGGCGTTCCGCTTCTCGGGCGGCACGCGCTTCTGACGCGCGGAGACCGGCCCCCGGCCGCCTCGCGCGGCCGGTGGCTCCCATGAACGATCCCGACTTCTTTCCGCCCAGGGCCGCCCTCTCGCTCGACGAGGTGGCCGCGGTCGCGGGGGTCGCGCCGCCTGCGGGCCGGGCGGCCACGATCCGGGCCGTGGCGCCGCTCGACGAGGCGGGCCCGTCCGATCTCGCCTACATGGACAATCCCCGCTACCTCGCCGCCCTCGAGGGGACGCGGGCCGGGATCTGCGTGGTCGGCTCGCGCTTCGCGGCGCGCGTCCCGGACGGCTCGATCGGCCTCGTCGTGCCCGATCCGCACCGGGTCTACGCCGACATCCTCTCCCGCCTGCACCCGAACGCCCTGCGGCCGACCTCCGTCTTCGGCGGCCGCGGCATCGCGCCGGGCGCCATCGTCCATCCGAGCGCCCGGCTGGAGCCGGACGTCACGATCGACCCCGGCGCGATCGTCGGCCCGGACGTCGAGATCGGCGCGGGCTCCGTCGTCTCGGCCGGCGCCGTGATCGGGCCCGGCGTCCGCATCGGCCGCCATTGCGCGATCGGGCCCGGCGCGAGCGTGCTGCATGCGCTCCTCGGCAACCGCGTGATCGTCCATCCGGGCGTCCGGATCGGGCAGGACGGGTTCGGCTTCGCCCTCGGGCGCCGGCACGCGAAGGTGCCGCAGGTCGGCCGCGTCATCGTCCAGGACGACGTCGAGATCGGCGCCAATTCCACCATCGACCGGGGCGCGACCCGCGACACGGTCATCGGAGAGGGCACGAAGATCGACAATCTGGTGCAGATCGCCCACAACGTGAGCATCGGCCGCCATTGCGTGATCGTGGCCCAGACGGGCATCTCCGGCTCGGCGACGCTCGAGGATTACGTGGTCCTCGGCGGGCAGGTCGGCGTGGTCGGCCACCTCGTGATCGGGGAGGGCAGTCAGATCGCCGCATCCTCGAACGTCGCGAGCGACGTCCCGCCCGGCTCGCGCTGGGGCGGCACGCCCGCCAAGCCCATGCGGGAGTGGTTCCGCGAGATCACGGCCGTGAAGGGGCTTGCATCCCGCCGCTATCCGGCCAAAGACGAGCCCGATGACGACCCCTGACGAGGCCCTGCCGCCGCCGGATCCGTCCGGCCCGGCCCCTTCCGGCAAGCGGACGCTCGGCACGGCCGACATCGCACGCCTGCTGACGCTCCTGCCGCACCGCTACCCGTTCCTCCTCGTCGACAGGATCGTCGAGATGGACGGCGACCGGTCCTGCATCGGCATCAAGAACGTCACGGCGAACGAGCCCCAGTTCCAGGGCCACTTTCCCGCCCATCCCGTCTTTCCGGGCGTCCTCCTCATCGAGGGCATGGCGCAGACGGCGGGCGCGCTCTGCGTCGCGGCCCGCGAGGGCAGCATGGCCGCGCCGAGCAAGGTGTATTTCATGACGATCGACGGCGTGAAGTTCAGGAAGCCCGTCGAACCGGGCGACGTCGTCAAGTTCCACATGACCAAGCTGAAGAACCGGCGCAACATGTGGTGGTTCAGGGGCGAGGCGATGGTGGACGGCGTGCTGGTCGCCGAGGCCGAGGTCTCGGCCATGCTGGTGACCGAGTGACCTTCCAGGGCGTGATCCATCCCGCGGCGATCATCGAGCCGGGGGCGCAGATCGGGACGGACGTCCGCATCGGCCCCTATTGCATGGTGGGCAAGGACGTCGTCCTCGGCGACGGGGTCGAGTTGATCAGCCACGTCGTGGTCGCCGGCCACACGACGATCGGCGCACGCACGCGCGTGTTCCCGTTCGCCTCCATCGGCCATCCACCGCAGGACCTGCGCTACAAGGGCGAGCCGACCACGCTCGCGATCGGGTCCGACTGCATCATCCGCGAGGGGGTGACGCTCAATCCCGGCACCCCGAACGGGCGGGGCACCACCATCGTCGGCGATCACTGCTTCCTGCTCGCGCAGTCGCACGTCGCGCACGATTGCCAGGTCGGCCACCACGTCGTGCTGACGAACAACGTCATGCTGGCCGGGCATTGCCGCATCGGCGACTACGCCATCATCGGCGGCGGCGCCGGCATCCACCAATATGTCCGCGTCGGTCCGCACGCCTTCATCGGCGGCCTCTCGGGCGTCGAGAACGACGTGATTCCCTACGGCATGGTGCTCGGCAACCGCGCCTACCTGCACGGCCTCAACATCGTGGGGCTCCGGCGCCGCGGCTTCTCGCGGGAGCAGATCCACGACATCCGGCGCGCCTACCGCCTCCTCTTCGCCGACGAGGGCACGCTGGCCGAGCGGGTGACGGACGTGGCGGAGGAGTTCGCCGTCCATCCCACCGTCCACGAGATCCTGGACTTCATCCGCGAGGGTGGCGAGCGCTCGCTCTGCACCCCGCGCGACGTGCCGGTGCGGTGACCGACCCGGCCCCGGTCGCGATCCTGGCCGGGGCGGGCACGCTGCCCCTGCTCCTCGCCGCGAGGCTGGAGGCGACGGGCCGAGCGGTCCGCATCCTCGCCTTCCGGGGCTTCGCCGACCGGCCGCTCCGCGCGCGGGCCGATGCAATCCTCGGCCTTCTCGACCTGCGCGGCATCGAGGCGAAGCTCGCATCCTGGTCGCCGGCCTGCGTCACGCTCGCAGGCGGGCTGCGCCGCCCCGATCCGAGCGCGCTGCTCGACGCGTTCTCCCTCTTCCGCGACCGGGCCGAGGTCGCCGACGTGCTCGCCCGCGGCGACGACAACCTGCTGCGGGGCGCGGTGTCGCTGCTCGAGGAGCGCGGCTTTCCCGTCCGCGGCATCCGGGATCTCGCGCCCGAGCTCCTGGCGCCGCTCGGGCCCTACGGCCGCCACCGGCCGTCGCTGGAGGCGAACCGGGAGATCGCCTTCGGCCTCGACGTCATCCGGTCGCTCTCGCCCTACGACATCGGCCAGGCGGTGATCCTGCGAGGCCGCCACGTCCTCGCGATCGAGGGTCCCGAGGGCACCGACGCGGCGTTACGCCGGAGCCGCGCCTTCCGGGTCGGCCCCGTCTTCCGCCGGCGACAGCCCCGCGGCACCCTCGTGAAGGGTCCGAAGGAGGGCCAGGACCTGCGCGTGGACCTGCCGGCCATCGGCCCGCGCACCATCGTTCAGGCGGCGCGGGCGGGCCTCGCCGGCATCGCGGTCGCGTCCGGCGTCACGCTCGTGCTCGACCAGGCGGCGACCGTGGCGGCGGCCGATCGGCTCGGCCTCTTCGTCACGGGGGTCGATCCGGACGAGCGATCGGCCCGATGAGCCGGCCGCCCTTCGTCTTCCTGGTCGCCGGCGAGGAATCCGGCGACCAGCTCGGTGCGGGCCTGATCCGCGCCTTGCGGGCGCGCCTCGGGCCGGATCTCCGCGTCGCGGGCGTCGGCGGCCACGCGATGGAGCGCGAGGGCCTCGCGAGCCAGTTCCCCCTGCACGAGATCGCCGTGATGGGGATCAGCGCCGTGCTGGCGCGCCTGCCCGCCATCTGGCGGCGCGGCCTCGAGGTCGTCGAGGCGGTCGTGGCGGCCCGGCCCGACGTGCTCGTCATCATCGACAGCGCCGAGTTCACCCACGCGGTGG
>JAEUAC010000230.1 GCA_019695455.1 Methylorubrum extorquens
AGCGCCAGCAGGAGGACGCGCAGGCGCGCCCGACTGGGCGGCCGGCCGTGATCGGGGCGCGCCTGCGCGTCCTCCTGCTGGCGCTCGGCCTGCCGGCCGGCCCGGCTTTCGCCCAGGCGCCGCCGCCGACCGCCCCGTCGCTCTGCCGGCCGGTGCAGCACGAGGGCGCGGGCTACGTCGTCTGCACGGTCGACCTCCGCAGGCAGGAGCTGCGGCTCTTCTGGCGGGGACCGGACGGCGAGCCCTACGGCACCCTGTCCCGCCTCGCCGCCACCCAGCCGACGGGCAAGCCGCTCCTCGCCGCCGTCAATGCCGGCATGTACCACGCCGACCTCGCGCCGGTCGGGCTCTACGTCGAGAACGGCCGGCAGCTGAAGGCGGCCAGCACGGCGAACGGCCCCGGCAACTTCCACCTGAAGCCGAACGGGATCTTCTTCGTGGAGAAGGGCCGGGCCGCGATCCTCGAGACGGGCGCCTACCTGAAGCGGCGGCCGAAGCCCGACCTCGCCACGCAATCCGGCCCCATGCTGGTGATCGACGGGCAGCTCCATCCCCGCATCACGGAGGAGGGGCCCTCCCGCAAGGTGCGCAACGGGGTCGGCGTGCGGGACGGGCACACGGTGCTCCTCGCGATCTCGGACGGCCCGATCTCGTTCGGCGCCTTCGCCCGCCTGTTCCGGGACGCGCTGGACTGCCGCAACGCGCTGTTCCTCGACGGGTCGATCTCCGCCCTCTACGCTCCGGCGATCGGGCGGCGCGACGGCTTCCTGCCGCTCGGCCCCATGCTGGGCGTCCTGGACGGTCCGGCGCGGTAACGCTCCCTTAACGCTGACGATGCGTTAAGGGACGGATCGAACGCACGGCGGTCCTCGCTCTTACTTTCGACAGAATTTCGGGCGACCCGATCGGCTCCGCCCAAGATCGTTCGAGGACCGCGCGGCCGAATTGCGGTCGCGGATCATGAGGACGTGTCGAACATGAACCCCGCAGACGCTCTGCCCGTCGCGCACGACCTGTCGCTCTGGGGCCTGTTCCTCAGCGCGTCCCCCGTCGTGAAGGTGGTGATGCTGGGTCTGCTCGGCGCCTCCGTCTGGTGCTGGGCGATCATCATCGACAAGACCATCCTGTTCCGCCGCGCCAAGCGCGAGATGGACACGTTCGAGGACGTGTTCTGGTCCGGGCAGTCGCTGGACGAGCTCTACCGCTCGCTGCAGGACAAGCCGACGAGCGGCCTGCCGGCGATCTTCGTGGCCGCCATGCGGGAATGGAAGCGCAGCTTCGAGGGCTCCGGCCGCCAGGTCGCGAGCCTCGCCCAGCGGATCGACAAGGTGCTCGACGTGACGATCCAGCGCGAGGTGGAGCGGCTCGATTCCCGCCTCGTCTTCCTGGCCTCCATCGGGTCGGCCGGGCCCTATATCGGCCTGTTCGGGACGGTCTGGGGCATCATGACGGCCTTCACGTCCATCGCGGCCTCCAAGAACACGAGCCTCGCGGTCGTGGCGCCCGGCATCGCCGAGGCGCTGTTCGCGACCGCGATCGGCCTGTTCGCCGCCATCCCGGCCGTGCTCGCCTACAACAAGCTCCAGGCGCAGGTCTCGAAGTCGCAGACGCGGCTCGAGGGCTTCGCGGACGAATTCTCGGCGATCCTGTCCCGGCAGCTCGACGAGCGCACCGCGCTCGCGGCCTGAGGCGTCCCCATGGCGATCGCACACGGGATGTCGGGCGGCGGCAGCCGGCGGCGGCGCGGGCGTCGGGCCGGCGTCATCAACGAGATCAACATGACGCCGTTCATCGACGTCATGCTGGTGCTGCTCATCATCTTCATGGTGGCGGCGCCGCTGATGACGGTCGGCGTGCCGCTCGACCTGCCGCAGACCAAGGCGGCCGCCCTCAACGTCGACACGAAGCCGGTCACGCTGTCCATCCGCCAGTCCGGCCAGGTGTTCCTGGACGAGACCGAGCTGAAGGACGACGAGATCGTGCCCCGCATCGGCCAGCTCGCCAAGGCGGGCGCCGAGGAGCGGGTCTTCGTGCGCGGCGACAAGCGGGTGGAGTACGGCCGGGTCGCCCAGGTGATGGCGATCGTCACGTCGGGCGGGTTCCGGCGGGTCGCGCTCGTGACCGAGTCCGATCGCAAGTAGCGCCGGACGCGAGCCCGTGCGCATCCCCTTCGATCGCTCCCGGCCCGGGGCCTGGATCTCGGCCGGACTGCACGGATCGCTGCTGCTCGCGGCGATCGTGGGCTTCTCGTCGAGCCGGCTGCCGCCGGCGGACGAGGGCATCCCGGTCGAGGTGATGACCGACACGCAGTTCTCGGAGATGACGCGCGGCGAGCGCACGGCCGCGAAGCCGCTGCCCGATCCGAAGCCCCGGGCCGACCGCGTCGCCGACAAGCGCGAGGAGCGCGACCCCGGCGAGGCCAAGGTGGACGCGCCGGCGCCGCCGAAGCGCCCGGCCGAGGCGAAGATCGCCGACGAGGAGACGGAGGCGGCCGCCGCGCCCCCGCCGCCGCGCCGCGTCGCGGAGGCGAAGCCGGAGGCCGCGGCGGCCGCGGCGCCGCCCCCGCCGGCCCGTCCCGACACGGCCAAGGCCGATGCCGCCGCGAAGGCCGCGGCCGACGCGAAGGTCGCGGAGGCCCGCAAGGTGGAGGCCGAGCGGCTCGCCGAGAAGCAGGAGGCGGAGGCGATGGAGCGCGCCCGCATCCTGGCCGCCCGCGAGGCCGAGCAGCAGAAGCAGGCCGCGAA
>JAEUAC010000401.1 GCA_019695455.1 Methylorubrum extorquens
TGCCGATCGGGATCCCGAGCGCGAGGCCGCGCGCGACGGCGTCCGGGGCCAGATAGGCGCCCGCGATCTCCTCCGCGCCGTCCGCGCCATCCGTGTCCCCGGCGAGCGCGTGGATCCCCGGCGCCCCGTCGAGCGCCTTGCCGAGCGCGAGGAGAAATTCGACGTTCCGTCCGCCTCGACCCGTCGCGCCCTCGGGCAAGGTCACGGTCGTCTCGCCGCCCGACAGGAGCAGGCACGGCGCCGGGAAGGGCTGGCCGCGGCGCGCGACCTGCAGGGCCACGGCGCCCAGGACGGCGCCGACGTCCTTCGCCTCGCCCTGGATGGCGTCGCCCAGGATGTGCACCGGCAGTCCGAGCGGCGCCGCGGCCGCGGCCGCCTCCAGCGACATCTGGGGCGTCGCGATCAGGTGGAACGCGGCGCGCGCCAGGCGCGGGTCGCCCGGCTTCACGCTCTCGCCCCGACCACTGCGGAGGAGATCGAGCGCGCTCTCCGGCAGGCGCATCGCGTAGCGCTCCACGATGGCGAGCGCGTCGGCGCAGGTCGTCGGATCCGCGACCGTCGGGCCCGACGCGATGTCGGCCGGATCGTCGCCCGGCACGTCCGAGATCGCGAGCGTGACGAGGCGCGCCGGATGGCAGGCGGCGGCGAGCCGGCCGCCCTTGATGGCCGAGAGGTGCCGCCGCACGACGTTCATGTCGCCGATCGGGGCCCCCGAGCGCAGGAGCTCGCGATTGACGGCGCGTTCGTCGTCGAGGTCCATGCCCTCTCCCGGCGCGGCGAGAAGCGCGGAGCCTCCGCCCGAGATGAGGCACAGGACGAGGTCGTCCGGACCGAGCCCCGCGACGAGCGCGAGCAGACGCCGCGCGGCCGCCTCGCCGGCCGCGTCGGGCACCGGATGGGCGGCTTCCACGATCTCGATCCGCTTCGTCGGCACGCCGTGGCCGTAGCGCGTCACCACGAGTCCCGACAGCGGGCCGTTCCAGGCGCGCTCGACCGCGGCCGCCATGGCGGCCGACGCCTTGCCGGCCCCGATCACGAGGACGCGTCCGGCGGGACGCTCGGGCAGGTGATGGGCGATCAGGAGGTCGGGCTGCGCGGCCGCGATCGCGGCGCGGAACATCGTCTCCAGGAGCTCGCGCTCGGTACCCGCCTGCATGCCGTCCTCCCTCGCCGTCTCGTGACCCGGCAGGCCCGACGACGCAAGCAGGCCGGCTAGGCGATGGGCCGCGGCGGGGCTAGCCTCGCCGCGGCACGATCGATGCTGGACCCTCGCGAGACCGGAGACGCGGCATGCGGACGATCCTCTTGAGCCTCGCCCTGATGGCCGGCCTCGCCGCGCCGCATCCGGCCTCCGCGGCCGAGGAGGGCTGCCCGGGCCTCGTCGCCGGCCGGGCGCTGCCGATCGTGCCGGCCTCGCTCGCCCGCAGCGAGGTCGGGCTGACCTATGTCGGCCACGCGACCTTCCTGATCGAGACGGCCGGCGGCATCCGGCTCGCGACCGACTACAACGACTACGTCCGTCCCTCGGTCGTCCCCGACGCGGCGACCATGAACCGGGCGCATTCGACCCATTTCTCGAACGCGCCCGATCCCGGCATCCGGACGATCCTGCGCGGCTGGAACCCGAGCGGCGGCGAGGCGCCCCGCCACGACGTGCAGGTCGGCGACCTGCGGATCCGCAACGTCGTCACCAACATCCGACAATGGGGCGGCGACAGCACGATCATGGGCGGAAACTCGATCTTCGTGTTCGAGGCCGCCGACCTCTGCATCGCCCATCTCGGGCACCTGCACCACACCCTGACGCCCGAGCACCTGAAGCAGCTCGGCCGCATCGACGTCGTGCTGGTTCCCGTCGACGGCAGCTACACGCTCGACATGGACGGCATGATGGAGGTCCTGGCGGCCCTGAACGCGCGGCTCATGATCCCGATGCACTTCTTCGGGCAGGCGACGCTGGACCGCTTCCTCGACCGCGCCCGCGACCAGGGCTGGGAGGTCGGGCGGAGCGAGACGCCGTCCATCACGGTCTCGCGCGAGAGCCTGCCCGGCCGGCCGAAGGTCTTGGCGCTTCCCGGGCGCTGAGCGACGGGCGCTGGCCGCCCCGGGCGACCCGTGGCAAGAGGGTTTCGTGACGGACAACGCCTCCACGCCGCAGAGCGGCCCCGCCTCGCTCCTCTCGGCCGCGGCCGTCCGGTCCCGCGCGACCGGCCTGCTCGAGAAGGGGCTCGCGGGCGAGCTGCCGCACTTCACCGTCCATCCCGAGCGGATCGCGGCCTGCGCGGACGTCGTCGTCGCGACCATTCGGGCCGACTACCCGACGCTCGACATCCCCTTCCATGCACGCTGGCGACATTTCGCGGCAGGCGGATTGGATCGCTGGGGCACGCTGCAGGAGGCCGTCCGCTTCCCGGACCGGCGCGTCCAGGCGCGGGCGGCCTTCGATCTCGCGATCACGTCCGTGCTGCTGGATGCGGGCGCCGGTGCGGCCTGGTCCTACGAGGAGGGCCGGACGGGGGAGGTCTACACGCGCTCCGAGGGACTCGCCGTCGCGAGCTTCGACCTGTTCATCGGTGGAGCGCTGTCGGAACGGCCCGAGGATCCCTGCCGGGCGGACGCGGCGACGCTCGCGACCTTCTCGGTCACGGACCTCGCCCGCGCCTTCCAGGCGGGGCCGGGCAACCCGCTGGTCGGGCTCGAGGGCCGGACGGAGCTGCTCAACCGCCTCGGCCGCACCGTCGCGGCGGCGCCGGAGGTGTTCGGGCTCGCGGACGATCCCCGTCCCGGCGGCCTCTTCGACTGGCTTCTCGCCCAGGCGCCGGGCGAGGAGATCGCGGCCCCCGCGATCCTCGAGGCGCTGCTCGTCCATCTCGGGCCGGTCTGGCCGGGACGCATCGAGCTCGACGGGGTCGATCTCGGCGACACCTGGCGGCACCCGCTCGCGACCGGCAGCGGGGAGACGGCCGGCCTGATGCCGTTCCACAAGCTGTCGCAATGGCTCGCCTATTCGCTCATCGAGCCGCTCGAGGAGGCGGGCATCCGGGTGCGCGAGCTCGACGGCCTGACGGGGCTCCCGGAATACCGCAACGGCGGCCTCCTCATGGATACGGGCGTGATCGCGCTGCGGCGCCCGGACGAAGCGGACCGGGCGCATCCGGTCGGCTCCGACCTCGTCGTGGAATGGAGGGCGCTGACCGTCGCCCTGCTCGACCGCCTCGCGGTCGCCATCCGGGACAAGCTGGACCTCGATGCGGAGAGCTTCCCGCTCGCGAAGGTCCTGGAGGGCGGCACCTGGGCCGCCGGCCGTCGCCTCGCGCGCGAGCGGCGAGGCGGCGAGCCGCCGCTCCGGGTCGAGAGCGACGGGACGGTCTTCTGACCTCTCAGGCCGAGATGTCGAAGACGAGCGCGCGAGCCGTCCTCGTGGGGGCGCCACCGGCCGCGTAGCCCGCCGCGGAGTTCTGCCGAAGCTGCTCGACGAACTGCCTCACGAGTGCGTCCCGGTCGGTCTCGCCGGTATCCCGGCCCTGGCCGGCCCGGCTCGTCGCCGTTCCGTCAGGCGTGATCGAGGCGGCCGGAGGAGGAGGCGGCGCCTCCGAGGCGTCGGCTGCACGGGGACCGCCCGCCGGGTCCGGGCCGCCGGGCGCCGCCGCCGCGAAGGCGGTCTTCAGCGCGTTCGCCTGATCGGACGTGAGCGTGCCGGACGAGACCTGGCTCGCGATGAGATCGTCGATGCGCGACGTCACCGACGCGGGATCTGGCCGCGCCGAAGACGGGGAGGTGCGGTCGCGATCCTCGCGCAGCCTGGGCTCGGCCGGGCGGGACGCCGCCGCGGACGCATCGCGGCCGCCCTCCCCGACGTTCGGAGGCTCGACGCTGCGCTGCGCCTCTGGTCGGTACAAGGGCGAGCCGTAACTCTGGACGCTCGATACGGTCGACATGCGGGGATCCCGGGTTCGAACGGGGTCCGGTACCATGCCGGATGTTGTGCCTCCGTTGATGTGGACGGATAACCCACGTTAACGCGCGTTTACGTTCGGCTTGCCCCCCGGCGGCTCGGCGGGTCAGATGCGGGCGGTTCGGAGAACGGGTTTCATGCAGGGCGTCACGGTCGTCGACCACCCGCTGGTGCAGCACAAGCTGACCCTGATGCGCGACAAGACCCGGTCGACGAAGGGCTTCCGGCAGCTCCTCAACGAGATCGGGATGCTGCTCCTCTACGAGATCACCCGGGACCTGCCGATCGAGACGGTCGAGATCGAGACGCCGATCACGCGCATGCAGGCGCCGCAGCTCGCGGGCAAGAAGCTGGTCCTCGCGCCGATCCTGCGCGCGGGCGTCGGCTTCCTGGACGGCATGCTGGACCTCGTTCCGTCGGCCCGCGTCGCGCATGTCGGGCTCTACCGCGACCCCGAGACCTTGTCGGCCGTCGAATACTACTTCAAGGCGCCTTCCGACATCGCGGATCGGCTCGTGCTCGTGCTGGACCCCATGCTGGCGACCGCGAATTCGGCGATCGCGGCCG
>JAEUAC010000233.1 GCA_019695455.1 Methylorubrum extorquens
GGTTCGGATTGAGGGCGTCCGACAGGCCCTCGCCCACGAGGTTCAGGGCGAGCACGGACAGGAAGATGGCGAGGCCCGGGAAGAACGAGATCCACCAGGCGTCGATGAGGCGGGTGCGGCCGGCGCCCACCATGTAGCCCCAGGTCATCTGGTTCGGATCGCCGAGGCCGAGGAACGACAGCGAGGATTCGAGCAGGATCGCGCTCGCGATCATCAGGGACGCCATCACGATGATGGGGGCGACCGTGTTCGGCAGGACCTGACCGAAGATGATGGCGGAGGTGCGCTGGCCCAGCGTCACGGCCGCCTGCACGTAGTCCCGCGAGCGGAGCGACAGGACCTCGCCGCGCACGAGCCGCGTGACCGGCGGCCAGGACACGATGGCGATGGCGAGCACGACCGACACGATGGAGGGCTGCAGGATCGCCACGATGACGATCGCCAGCGCGAAGGACGGCACCGTCTGGAACAGCTCGGTGAACCGCATGGCGGCGTCGTCCACGCGGCCGCCGAAATAGCCCGCCGCCGCGCCGAGCGGCACGCCGATGAGGAGGGCCGCGACCGTCGAGACGAGGCCGATCAGGAGGGAGACGCGCGCCCCGTGCATCAGGCCCGACAGGACGTCCCGCCCGAGCGCGTCCGTGCCGAGCGGGAACCGGTCCAGCGCGAAGGGCGCCATGAAGGGCCGCGACACCATCCGCCACGGCGAGGTCGGGTAGAGGAGCGGCGCCAGCGCCGCCGCGGCCACGATGCAGAGGAGGATCGCGAGGCCGACGAGGGCGCCCCTGTTGCGGGCGAAGCGAGCCATGAAGGTCATGCGCGCGCCCCCGGCCGCGTGGTCCGCCCGATCGTCCGGCCGAGGACAGGCCCGACCACCGCCCCGACCGCCGTCGGGACGGGACCCGTACGACGGCCCCGAGCGGGGACCGGTCCTGGAACGCTCCGCACGGCCCTCATGCGCCGACCTCGATGCGCGGATCGACGAGGCGGTAGATCACGTCCGTGACGAGGTTGAACAGGACCACCATGGCCGACGAGCAGAAGAAGACGCCCAGGAGGAGCTGGTAGTCGCGCTGGGCCAGGGCCTCGAACATCAGCCGGCCGATGCCGGGCCAGGCGAAGACCGTCTCGGTGAGGATGGCGCCGCCGACGATCTGCCCGGCCTGGAGGCCGGCCAGCGTCACGACCGGCAGGATCGCGTTGCGGGCGACGTGCCGCCGCGTGATGGAGCCGGGCGCCACGCCCTTGGCGCGCGCCGTACGGACGAAGTCCGCGCCCGCGACCTCGAGCATGGAGGCCCGCATCATGCGGGCGTACAGCGCCGTGAAGAACAGGCCGAGCGTGACCGCCGGCAGGATGAGGTGGTGGCCGATGTCGAGGACCCGGGCGAGGCCCGTGTAGCCGGCCCCGATCGTCTCGTAGCCGACGTTCGGCACGAGGCCGAGCTTCAGCGAGAACACGATCTGGCTCATCAGGGCGACCCAGAAGAGCGGCGTCGCGTAGAAGAGAAGCGCGCCCGTCGTGATGAGCGAATCCGAGATCCGGCCGACCCGCGCCGCCGCCAGCGCGCCGAACAGCGTGCCGAGCGCGAGCGAGATGACGAAGGCCGTGCCCGTCAGGAGCAGCGTCGCCGGCAGCCGGTCCCCGATCAGCGACGCGACCGAACGGTTCTGCCGGTAGGAATAGCCGAGGTCGAGCGTGACGATGCCCTTCAGGTAGATGCCGAGCTGTTCGAGGATGGGACGGTCGAGGCCGAAGCGGACGCGGAGCTGCTCGACGAACTGCGCGTCCGCCGCTCCCGCCTCGCCGGCCATCACGGTGGCCGGATCGCCCGGCGCCGCCCGGATCAGGGCGAAGTTCAGGACCGCGATCGCCAGGAGCACGACGACGCCCTTCACGAGCCGCGAGGCGAGAAAGGCGATCATGGGCGCGACCCGGGGACGAGGAACGGCGCCGGACGCGGCCGACGTCCCGGCCGCGCCGCCGGAGCCGGGCGCGTTCCGGCCCCCTCGGGCATCGGCGCGCCACGCCTCACGACGCGGGATCCGCGGAGAGGTCGCACGGGGTCGGGTGCAGCGTGGAAATCAGGGTGCATGTCCAGGCTCGGGGCCAGTGCTTCGGTGTCCGCTCGCGCTGGATGGCCAGGGCGATCTCCTCGTCGCGCTCCCGGGAGCCGAGCCGGTCGATCCGGGCGCGGCGCGCAGGGGCGCCGCACCCGATCTCCTCGCGCTCCCGGACGCGCCGTCCTTCGCCGCCCGACATCCGGCGCGCCGCCCGGACGGCTCCCGTCACGGAGAGCCGGCCGCCCACGGTCGCGGCGCGTCGCGGACCGAGGTGGCCGGGGCGAGCCCGGCCGTGACGGCGATGGGGGCCGCGTGCGGCCGCGTCACTGCTTCCAGACGTTCTTCGCCGAGTCGTTCACGCCGATCGCCGTCGTCACGAGATCCTTGACGTTGCAGCGGGACACGGTCGGGAAGTCCATCTCGAGCAGCCACAGGAGCGGCAGCTCGTCGACCAGGATCTTCTGCACCTTCGTGTAGAGTTCCTGGCGCTTCTCGGCGGGCGCGATCGCGGCTTCGGCGAAGAGCGCGTCGACCTCCGGGTTCGAGTACTGCCCGACGTTGCCGAACGGGTTGCCCTTCACGATGTTGCTCGTGACGTAGGAGCGGCCGACGCCGATGGCCGGATCGCCGTACTGGTAGAGGAAGTTGAAGGTGAGGTCGAAGTCGAAGTTCGAGACGCGCTGCGTCCAGCCGGGCACGTCGGTCGAGACGATCTCCATCTTGATGCCGACGTCCTCGAAGTTCTGCTTCACGGCCTCGGCCCAGCGCGCCCAGGTCTCGCCGTAGGGCAGACCCAGGAAGCGGATCGTCTCGCCCTTGTAGCCGGAGGCCGCGACGAGCTCCTTCGCCTTCTTGGGATCGAACTTGTAGGTCGGCACGTCGGCCGAGTAGAACTTCGTCTTCGACGTGATCGGCCCCGTGGCGACCTTGCCGTAGCCGGACCAGATCACGTCCTTCCCGAAGTCGCGGTCGATCGCGTACATCATGGCCTGGCGGAACTGCTTGTTGCCGAGGATGCCGTTCTTCACGTTCGGCGTGATCCAGGCGAGCGGCGAGAACATCTCCCAGCCCTTGGTCGTCACGCAGGTGTTCGGCAGCTTGGCGAGCCGCGCCACGTCGAAGATCTCGACCGAGCCGCCGGTCAGCACGTCGACCTTGCCGGTCTCGTAGGCGATGGCGCGCGAGGCGGCATCCGGGATGAACTGGAAGTACATCTCGTCGAGATACGGCCGGCCCTTGTCCCAATAGGCCTCGTTCTTCGCGAGCAGGACGTAGGAGCCCTTGCGCCATTCCTTGAACTTCATCGGCCCCGTGCCGATGGGCGTCGCGTTCATGGGGTTCGCCCGGTAATCGGTGCCGGCGTAGATGTGCTTGGGCACCATGGGGGCGGAAGCGGCCTCCTGCGACAAGAGGAAGGGCCCGAAGGGCTGCTTGGTCGTGATCCTGACGGTCAGGTCGTCGACCTTCTCGATGGCCTTCACCTGGTTGTTGGCGATCTGGCGCCAGCGCGGATGCACCTCGCGCAGGAACACGTCGAGCGAGAACACGACGTCGTCGGCCGTGAAGGGCTTGCCGTCGTGCCAGGTCGCGCCGTCCTGGAGCTTGAAGGTGTAGACGGTCTGGTCGGGCGAGACCTCCCAGCTCTTGGCGAGCGAGGGCATCGGGTTCAGCTTCTCGTCGTAGCGCAGCAGCGATTCGTAGATGTTGCTCGCGATCATCTGCGTCGGGCCGTTCTGGGTCAGGCCCAGCATCAGCCCCGGCGGCTCGGGCGTGACCACGACCTGCAGGGCACCCCCCGCCTTCGGCGCCTGGGCGAAGGCTCCGGCCGCGCCGAGCAGCAGGGAGGCGGCCGAGACGGCTGCCAGGATACTCGACTTCAGCATGGAAACTCCCGCACGGCCGGCGCGACGCCGGCATGGTGCCGGCACCCTGCAAGGTTCGGACCGTCAGGAGGTCCGCACCCGGCGAGGCCCGGCCTCGCAAGGATTAGACCGACCGGCCGGCGGGCCGTCAATCGCCATGCGTCAGGCGGCCAGGGCCGCGAAGGCCGCGCTCGCCGTCTCGGCGAACCCGCCCGCCGCTCCGCGCACCAGCCAGCACGCCGCGATCCCCTCCCGGTCGGCGACCGCGAGGCCGGCGGCGGGCCCGAGCACCGTCAGGGCGGTCGCCCAGCCGTCCGCCTCCAGGGCCGTGGCGGCGACCACGCTGACGGACGCGACGCCGTTGCGCAGCGGCGCGCCCGTCCGCGGATCGAGCGTGTGCGCGAGGACCCGCCCGTCCGCCTCGAAGCAGCGCCGGTAGTCGCCGGAGGTCGCGAGCGCGAGCCCGTGCAGGGCGACCACCGTCTCCGGCCCGGCCTCCCCGCCCGGCGGCGCCTCCAGCGCGATCCACCAGGGTCGGCCGTCCGGCTTCGTGCCCCAGCCGCGACACTCGCCCCCGATCTCGACGAGGCCGTGCCCGAACCCGGCGGCGGCCAGGTCCTCGGCGACGGCGTCCACCGCGAAGCCCTTGGCGATGCCCGACAGGTCGAGGCCGAGCCCGCCCGGCTGCAGGGCGGTCCCGTCCGCGTCGAGCCGGAGCCGGCCGAAGCCGATGCGGGCCCGGGCGGCCGCGATCGCGGCGTCGTCGGGCACCCCGCCCGCCCCGCCGGCCGGGCCGAAGCCCCACAGGTCCACGGCCGGGCCGATCGTGGGGTCGAAGGCGCCGCCCGTCGCGGCCGCGATCCGCAGGCCGGCCCGCAGGATGCGGCGGAGGTCCTCGGGCAGGACGTGGCGGCTGCCGGCCGGCCCCGCGTTGAAGCGCGCGATCGCCGATTCCGGCTCCCAGGTGCTGGCGGCCGCGATCACGCGGGCGAGCCGCGACTCCACGCGCCGCAGGACCGCCCCCTCGTCGAACGGGTCGGGCGCGACGAGCCGGACGCTCCACGTCGTCCCCATGGTCGGGCCGGCGAGCGCCCGCACGGACCCGGCCGGCGGCCGGAGCGGCGTGGCGGGCGGCAAGTCCGGGACCAGGACGCGGCGGACCGGGGAGCCGGGATGCGTCACGGCCAAGGGTCCCTCACGTCGTCCGTCGAACCCGTCAGGGCGGCAGCACCTCCAGCGTGGTCGTGTAGCTGGCGCGGCGCTTGGCGTTCGGCATCGTCGCCTTGTCGTCCGTCACCTCGGCCGAGAGCCAGTACATGCCGGCCGCCGGCCACTTCACCGTGAACCGGCCCTCGGCATCGGTCCTCACGCTCATGTCGCCGAGCTTCTGGCGGTAGCGGTTGCCGCCGGGCACGATCTCGACCTCGACGTTCGCGGCCGGCTGGCCGTCGAGGGTCAGGGCGAAGCGGGCCTCCTCGTCGGCGTTGAGCGAATTCGGATGGGTGGTCGGCACGAGTTCGAGCCCCTTGCCGGTGGTCCTGAGCACGGCGTCGCTCGGCTTGCCGGAGGTGACGAAGGTCTCGAGCCTGTTCTGGGCCTGGGTGAGGCGCACCTCCGTCGCGGTCTCCGGGATGGCGGGCGCCTGCCCGTTCATGGCCCGGAAGCGCTTCGGCTCGCCGTCGACCTTGTAGGAGCCGAACAGCGCGTTGGTCGACACGCCGAACCGGTAGGTGCCGGGCTTCGTGAGGTGCACGTCGAAGGTCGAGCGGTAGCGCCCGCGCGACTGGTTCTCGACCGGCACGGGCTCGCCGTCCGGGCCGGTCGCGACGAGCCCGTCGAGCCGGAGCGGCTGGTGCTCGAAGTAGAACAGGTCGTTCGAGACGGCCGCGTCCACGGTGACCCATTGGTCGCCGCCGGACAGCACGGTGGCCGAGGGCAGCATCCAGAGGCGGTGGGCGAGGGCGGGCGTCGCGAGGGCCGTCGCGGCGACGAGGCAGGCCAGGAAGCGGGCGGGGCGGCGGGCGGGGCGGCTCATGGCGATCCTCCTCAGGGCTTCAGGTCGAGCGAGACGGTGCCGAGTTCGGCCTCGCCGCGGGCCTGGCCGCCGGCGGGGGCCGTCGGCGGCCAGGCGAAGGGCACGCGGACGACCTCGCGGCCGCCGACCTCGCGGGCCGCCTCCACGACCAGCGTGTAGGCGCCGGGCGCGAGGCCGGCGGTCGGCTTGGCGTCGCCCGCGAAGGCGAGGCGGTGCGTGCCGGGCGCCTTGGTGGCGCCCGAGACGCCGTCCACCGGCATGGCGAGGTCCCGGCCGGACTTGCGCCACCAGGTGCGCATGTCCTTCAGCCACTTTGTGCCCTCGCCGTCGCGCTTGGCCTGCTCGTACCAGACGGCGAGGTTCGTCACCGCGCCGCCCGGTCCCTCGAGCCAGGCCGCCACGTAGGGCCGGTGGTATTCCGAGACGTCGAGCCGCGGGATCTCGATGGCGACGGCGAGCTCCGCCGCGAGCGCCGGCCCGGCCAGGACGGCCGGCCCGACCGCGAGGCCCGTCAGGGCCGACGTGAGGACGATCCGCATTCCAACCTCAATGAACGAAGACGACGAGAAGGACGACCGGGACGGCGAGGCCGATCCCGACCAGCGGCCAGGTGGTCGGCCGGTTGTGCGAATGGAGCTGCAGGAGCCAGAGCCCCGTCAGGCAGAAGACGAGGCAGGCGACCGCGAAGACGTCGATGAAGACCGTCCAGGCGAGCCCCGTGTGCCGGCCCTTGTGGAGGTCGTTCAGGTACGAGATCCAGCCGCGATCGGTCCGCTCGTAGAGGGTCGCCCCGTCCCGCCGGTCCACCGTCAGCCAGGAATCCCCGCCCGGGCGCGGCAGGGAGACGTAGACCTCGCCCTCCTGCCACTCGGCCTCGCGGCCCCGGGTCGCGATCCCGAGCGTCCGGTCGAGCCAGGACGCGGCCTCGTCCGGCAGGATCGCCTTGCCGGTCTTCGGCCCCGCCCGGAGCGCGGCCTGCACGGGATCGGGTGCGACCGCCTCGCGCGTCGTGACGGCCGGCCGGCTCTCGATCAGGCCGGCATGGTTCAGCGTGATGCCCGTCGCGGCGAAGAGCAGCGTGCAGACGAGGCAGATCGCCGACGAGATCCAGTGCCAGCGGTGCAGCTCCTTGAGCCAGGCGGAGCGTCGTTTCTTGGCGAGCTTCGGGTCCACGGGGCGTCACAGCTCGGCCCAGCGGCGCAGGAGGTTGTGGTAGCAGTTGGTGAGCGACACGACGGCCCGGCTGTCGTCGGGCAGCGAGCGGCGGGTCTCGATGATGGCGAGGTCCATGTCGTAGAGCAGCGCGCGCTGGCCGTCGTCCTTCACCATCGACTGCGTCCAGAAGAACGAGGACCAGCGCGACCCGCGCGTGATCGGCTCCACCCGGTGCAGGCTGGTCGTCGGATAGACGATCATGTCGCCCGCCGGCAGCTTCACGGCATGGGCGCCGTAGCTGTCCTCGATGACGAGCTCGCCGCCGTCGTAATCCGCCGGATCGGTCAGGAAGAGCGTCGTCGAGACGTCCGCCCGCAGCCGCATGCCGGCGCCCGGGATGGCCCGCACGGCGCCGTCGACATGGGCCGCGAAGGACATGCCGACGTCGTAGCGGTTGAAGAGGGGCGGCAGCACGCGCAGCGGCAGGGCGGCGGCGTTGAAGACGGGGTTGCGGCCGAGGGCCCGCAGGATGACGTCGCCGAGCTCGCGCGATTCCGCGGAGCCCTCCGGGACCTGCAGGTTGTTCTTGGCCAGGGCCGCGACCTCGCCGGCCGTCGCCTTGCCGTCGATCCAGCCCGCGCCGTCGAGGACCGCGCGGCAGCGCGCGACCTCGTCCGGCGTGAGGACGCCCTGTACGCGGACCAGCATGTCAGAAGCGCACCCCGAGCGACCCGACGAAGGTCCGGCCCGACGAGGGCACGGCGCGGGTCGAGAAGGCGGACGAGTAGTTGAGCTCGTCCGTCAGGTTGTAGCCGTTCAGCGCCATGCGGACGTTGCCGATCTCGTAGGAGACGACCGAGTCGAGCGAGAACGAGCCGGGGATCTTGGCGATGTTGTCGCTCGCGGCGAAATACGCCGAATTGTAGAAGATGCCGCCGCCGATCAGCAGCTTGCCCGGGATCGCGAGGTCGCGGGCGATGTCGTAGGTCGTGAAGACCGAGACGTTGTCGGGCGACACGAACTGGACGCGGTGGCCGATATTGGCCGGGACGCCGGAGGCCGTGACGCGGCTGTTGAGCCACGCATAGGCGACCTGGACGTTCCACTGGTCCGTGATGTTGCCCGTGAGGCCGAACTCGTAGCCCTGCACGCGGCGCGACTCGCCCGCGTCCAGCGCGCCGACCACGGCGAGCCCCGTGGCCGGGTCGACGTCGAAGGAGCCCGACTTGTTCACCCGGAACAGCGAGGCCGTGGCGCCGAGCCGCCCGTCGAGGAGGTTCACCTTGGCGCCGAGCTCGAACAGCTCGCTGCGCTCGGGCGGCAGGATGGTCGAGGGCAGCTCGACCCCCGTGGCGCTCGTCGCGAACTGGCCCGAGGGCGAGGTCGACTGCGCGTAGGTCATGTAGATCGTCTGGTCCTTCGTCGGCTCGAGGATCAGGCTGATCTTCGGCGAGACGAAGCCGTCCTTGTTCTCGACGGGCGCGCCGAGCCGCCCGGCGAGGGCGCCGGACGCGACGGAGGCGCGGGACACGGACGTGAAGTCGTCGTAGCGCACGCCGCCGACGATCGAGAGCTGGTCGACGAGCCAGATCCGGTCCTGCGCGAACACGCCGACGTTCTCGCTGTCGGCGACGCGCTGGCCCGTCAGGTTGCGGGTGAAGAAGTAGCCGGATTGCGAGAAGACGGGCGTGCGGATCAGCTGGTTCGGCCGGGCGCCGACCACCGACAGGCTGCGCCGGTCCTCCTCCTGGTAGAAGTAGTTCACGCCGAACACCGCCTCGTGCCGGAACGGGCCCGTCGTGAACTTCGCCACGCCGGCCGTCACGTTCTCGACGCCCCAGGCGTCGGACGCGTAGCTCAGCCCGCCGCCGGCGCTGTAGGTCACGAACGGGTTGCCGCCGCCGAGGAAGCCCGTGATGCAGGTCGTCGCGCAGACGGCGGCCGTCGACGAGAAGTCGCGCGTGTAGCGGGAGAAGCGCGTGTCCGACGTGAGCGTCAGCGCGTCGTTCACCTGCCACTTCATGAGCGAGGTCAGGAGGTCGGCATTCGCCTTGTCCTGGTCGGTCGTGCGCACGAAGGACGTGGTGCGCGGCAGGCCGAGCTCGGTCGCCGGGACGGAGCGCAGCGTGCCCGGCCGCTGGATGGTCGGCACGCCGAAATCGGGCGTCCGGTCCGTCGACTGGTGGAAGTAGTTCAGGTGCCACTGGGTGTCGGTGCCGAGGCCCATGCCGAGCGAGGCGGCGACGCCCCAGCGGTCGGCGCGGACGCGGTCGCGGTCCGCCACGCTCTGCTCGTTGACCATGGCGTTGAGGCGCAGCGCCGTCGTCTCGTCGAGCTGCCGGTTGATGTCGAGCGTGCCGCGCGTGAGCGGGCCCGAGCCGAACGAGCCGTCGATGGCCGTCGAGTTGCCCAGGAAGGAGCGCTTCGACACCTGGTTGATGGCGCCGCCCACCGTGCCGACGCCGAACACCTCGGAGGTCGGCCCCTTCACGACCTGGATCTGGTCGGTGTTGAAGCTGTCGCGCTGGTAGACGCCGAAATCGCGCAGGCCGTCGACGAAGATGTCGTTCTTGGCCTGGAAGCCCCGGATGCGGAACTGGTCGCCGTTGAGGCCGCCGTTGCCCTCGCCCGTCGAGACCGTCACGCCCGGCACGTTGCGGAGCGCCTGCTCCAGCGTCGTGACGTTCTGCTGCTGCAGGATCTCGCGCGGCACGACGTTGATGGTCTGCGGCACGTCCTGGACGGTGCCCGGCAGGCGCGACAGGCCGGTCGGCGTGATGTTCGTGTTGGGGGGCGACGTGTTGGCGCCCTCGACGCTGACCTGCGGGAGCGTCGTCGCGTCGGGCGCGAGCGGCGCGGCCTGGCCCCAGGCCGCGACCGGCAGGAACGCGCCGAGCCCCGCCGCCAGACCGGCCCCGAGGGCCGCCTGCCCCGTTCCATCGCGCAGCGAAATCGTCTCGGTCATCGTCCCTGGCCCCAAACCCCGACCAGTCCCTAGCGGCCGCGCCAAGTGCAGATCAAGGATTATATTCTAGAACCATGATAAGGAGGGTCGATCCGACAAGCTCTTCCAGATCATGTGTCTTCTGGAACCGTTCGCAAACACGGGGATCGTCGGCTTGTTTCTCATCATTCCAATGAAGATCGACGATAGCCGGCCGCTCTAGCCTTGACAGGCGCGGCGCGCCGGCC
>JAEUAC010000335.1 GCA_019695455.1 Methylorubrum extorquens
TTCCAGGCCATCGCCGCCAAGGTGAAGGGTGCGGATCCCAAGCGCATCGGCGCGATCGTCGGCGATCTCGCGGGCGTCGAGGAGATGTTCGCGCTGAAGCTGCTGGTCGAGAGCCTGGGCTCGCGGAACCTCGATTGCCGGCAGGACGGCTCCGCGCTCTCGCCGGAGGGCGGCCGCGGCTCCTATCTCTTCAATCCCTCGATCGCGGGGATCGACGAGGCGGACGCCATCCTGATCGTGGGTGCGAACCCGCGCTGGGACGCCGCCATCCTCAACCAGCGCATCCGCAAGCGCTGGCGGAAGGTGCCGCTGCCGGTCGGGGTGGTCGGCCCCCGGTTCGACCTGACCTATCCCTACGAGCATCTCGGCGCCGGTCCCGACAGCCTGTCCGAGGTCGCGGCCGGGCGCGGCGCCTTCGCCGAGGCGCTCGGCAAGGCCGCGAAGCCGATCGTCATCGTCGGTTCGGGCGCGCTCGCCCGGGAGGACGGCGCCGCGATCCTGTCCGGCATCATGACGATGATCGGCGGGCTCGGCAGCGTCGAGGCGGGCTGGAACCCTCTCGCGATCCTGCACAACGCCGCCTCGCGGGTCGGCGCGCTCGACGTCGGCTTCGTCCCGGGGGAGGGCGGCCTCGATGCCGCGGCCATGACGGCGTCGGGGGGACTCGACGTGCTGTTCAACCTCGGCGCGGACGAGATCGAGATCGCGCCGGGCGCCTTCGTCGTCTACCAGGGCACGCATGGCGACCGCGGCGCCCACCGGGCCGACGTGATCCTGCCCGGCGCGGCCTACACGGAGAAGTCGGCCACGTTCGTGAACCTCGAGGGGCGCGTCCAGATGACGGGCCGCGCCGTGTTCCCGCCGGGCGATGCCCGCGAGGATTGGTCGATCCTGCGGGCGCTGTCCGACACGCTCGGCAAGCGGCTGCCCTTCGACAGCCTCGCCGCGCTCCGGAGCGCTCTCTACGCCGCCCATCCGCACCTCGCGCGGCTGGACCAGATCACGCCGGCCGAGGCGGCGTCACCCGTCGCGTCGCGCGGCGCGGCGGGCCGGACGTCGTTCGCGCCGACCGTGACGGACTTCTACCTCACGAACCCGATCGCGCGCGCGTCGCGCGTGATGGCCGAGTGCTCGTCGCTCGCCGCGGCGCCGGCCCTGCAGGCGGCGGAGTAGGCCCATGGACATCCTCCTCGCCGTCCTCCTCGCCGCGCTGAAGAGCGTGGTCCTGCTGGTCTGCCTGCTCGTCTTCATCGCCTTCGCGCTCTACGCGGACCGGAAGGTGTGGGCGGCCGTGCAGCTCCGGCGCGGGCCCAACGTCGTCGGCCCGTTCGGCGTGCTGCAGAGCTTTGCGGACCTCACGAAGTTCTTCATCAAGGAACCGGTGATCCCGGCCTCGGCCAACAAGGCCATCTTCCTCCTGGCGCCGCTCGTCTTCGCGACCGTGTCGCTGGCGGCCTGGGCCGTGATCCCTCTCGCGGAGGGCTGGGCGATCGCCGACATCAACGTCGGCATCCTCTACATCTTCGCCGTCTCGTCGCTCGGCATCTACGGCGTCATCATGGGCGGCTGGGCGTCGAACTCGAAGTACCCGTTCCTCGGCGCGCTGCGCTCGACGGCCCAGATGGTGTCCTACGAGGTCTCCATCGGCTTCGTCATCGTCACCGTGCTGATGTGCGCGGGCTCGCTCAACCTGACGAGGATCGTCGAGTCGCAGAACACGTCGATCGGCCTGTTCGGCTGGTATTGGCTGTGGCTGTTCCCGATGTTCGTCATCTTCTTCATCTCGGCCATGGCCGAAACGAACCGGCCGCCCTTCGACCTGCCCGAGGCGGAATCCGAGCTCGTGGCCGGCTACATGGTCGAGTACTCGTCGACGCCCTTCCTCATGTTCATGCTGGGCGAGTACGTGGCCATCATGACCATGTGCGCGCTCGGGACCATCCTGTTCCTGGGCGGCTGGCTCTCGCCGATCCCGTTCGCGCCCTTCACGTGGGTGCCGGGCCTGATCTGGTTCGTGCTCAAGGCCTCGTTCCTCTTCTTCCTCATCGCGATGACGAAGGCCTTCGTGCCGCGCTATCGCTACGACCAGCTGATGCGGCTCGGCTGGAAGGTGTTCCTGCCCATCTCCCTCTTCATGGTCGTCGTCGTGGCGGCCGTGCTGAAGCTCACGGGCCTCGCGCCCGTGTCCGGGTGAGGGCGGCCGTGATCGGAGACACCCCATGACCATCGCGCGCGCGGCCTCGTCGCTGCTGCTGAGGGAGTTCGTCGCGGCCTTCTGGCTGTCGATGAAGTACTTCTTCAAGCCCAAGGCGACGATCAACTACCCGTTCGAGAAGAACCACCTCTCGCCGCGCTTCCGCGGCGAGCACGCGCTGCGCCGCTATCCGAACGGCGAGGAGCGGTGCATCGCCTGCAAGCTGTGCGAGGCGATCTGCCCGGCGCAGGCCATCACGATCGAGGCCGGCCCGCGCCGCAACGACGGCACGCGCCGCACGACGCGCTACGACATCGACATGGTGAAGTGCATCTATTGCGGGATGTGCCAGGAGGCCTGCCCGGTGGACGCGATCGTCGAGGGGCCGAACTTCGAGTTCTCCGTCGAGACCCGGGAGGAGCTCCTCTACGACAAGGCGAAGCTGCTCGCGAACGGGGACCGCTGGGAGCGGGAGATCGCCCGCAACATCCGCAGCGACGCCCCGTACCGTTGACGAACCCCATCCCGCCCGGGATGGGAGCGATGCCGAACCTGCCGTTGTCCTGTCCAGGGCAGCGGCCTATAGACCTCGGTACTGCGGTTCCGCTCGCGTTAGGCCGGCCCGAGCCGACAGCCGATGACAG
>JAEUAC010000391.1 GCA_019695455.1 Methylorubrum extorquens
ACGACGCCGCGCGATCCGCCTCTCCCCGCCTGCGGGGAGAGGTCGAGCAGACGCCGGAGGCGTCGCCCGGGTGAGGGGCTCCGCTCGGGCGGCCGTCCCAACCCTCGTTATGCCGAGAGCCCGGCTCAAAATTCCCCCCGTCGTCATCCTGAGGAGCCCTCGGAGAGGGCGTCTCGAAGGACGCACAACGGTCGTGCGTGCTTCGAGACGCGACCCTTCGGGCCGCTCCTCAGCATGACGAACGGAGGAGCTTCCTATTCTGGGTCCGGCTCTGAGGAGCCCGCGCAGCGGGCGTCTCGAAGAGCTTGCCCCGGACTTGATCCGGGGACGCACAACGGTGGTGCGTGCTTCGAGACGGGCCTGCCGGCCCTCCTCAGCATGACGAGGGTGGGGCCCCGACGAGTCCCGCTTGGGAGGAACGACCCGGTCGACGCCGAGGCCGGTCCATGAGCCGGATCGCGAGCGCACCGGGCACCTCCCTCCCCCGGACGGCCGTGGATCCCGGGAAGGCGTCCGTCGCGGGAGACGGCCTCTACCGGCTATTCCTGCTGCCGGCGCTCGTCCTGATGCTGGTCTTCTACGTCTATCCCGTGTCGCGGGTGCTCTGGATCAGCGTGACGGACCCGGCGCCGGGGCTCGACAATTACGGGCTGCTGCTCACGAGCGCGGCCATCCAGCGGATGCTCTGGACCACGGCCCGCATCGGCCTCCTCACGACGGCGATCACGCTCGTCCTCGCCTACGCGGTCGCCTACGCGCTCGTCTTCGCCTCGGAGGCGGCGCGGCGCGTCATGCTGGTCGGCGTGCTGGTGCCGCTGTGGATCTCCGTCCTGGTCCGGGCCTTCGCCTGGGTGGCGCTGCTGCGGCGGGAGGGCGTGGTCAACAACGCGCTGGTCGGCTCGGGCCTGGTCGACGCGCCGCTGCCGCTCATCTGGAACGAGTTCGGCATCGTCGTCGGCATGGTGCACTACATGCTGCCGCTCGGCATCCTGCCGCTCTACGCGGCCATGCGCGACATCGACCTGCGCTGCATCGCGGCCGCGCGCGGGCTCGGCGGCTCGCCCCGGCAGGTCTTCGTGCGCGTGTTCTGGCCGCTCTCGCTGCCCGGCGTGATCGGGGCCGGGCTCCTCGTCTTCATCTTCTCGCTCGGCTTCTTCGTGACGCCCGCCATCCTGGGCGGCGGCCGCACCATGATGGCGGCCGAATACATCAACGTGCAGATCCACGACCTCGTGCGCTGGGGCATCGGCACCATGGTGGCGTCCACGCTCGCGATCGTGGTCGTCGCCCTGGTCGCCCTGCTCGGCCGGCTGGTCGATCTCGGCAAGCTGTTCGGCGGCCGATGAGCGAGATCCCGATCGGCATCTCGCGGCCCGTGCGCTGGAGCGCCTGGGCGGTCGTCGCCTTCCTGGTCCTGCCCGTGACGGTCGTGATCCCGATCTCGCTGACCGACCACCGCTACCTGTCGCTGCCCTCCGAGCGGCTGTCGCTCGAGCATTTCCGGAACCTGTTCACGTCGGCCGAATGGCTGTCCTCCATCGGGCAGAGCTTCGTCATCGCGATCGTGTCGACGGCGATCGCGCTCGCGGCGGGCACGCTCTGCGCCATCGGCTGCTGGCGGGTCGACCCGCGGCTCGGCAACGCCGTGCGGGTGCTGATGCTCCTCCCCATCATGATCCCGACGATCATCTACGCGCTCGGCCTGTACCGCTTCTGGATCGACCTGCGGCTCCTCGACACCTACACGGGCGTGATCGTCGCCCATGCCGTGACGGCCATCCCCTACGTCGTCATCACGGTCTCGACCTCGCTCGCCGGCTTCGATCCGCGGCTCGAACAGGCGGCCCGCTCGCTCGGCGCCACGATCCCGCAGACGCTGCGGCGCGTGATCGTGCCGTCCGTCCTGCCCGGCATCCTGTCCGGCGGCATCTTCGCCTTCGTCCACAGCTGGGACGAACTGGTCGTCGTCCTGTTCATCGCGAGCCGCGCCGTGTTCACGCTGCCGCGCCGCATGTGGGACGGCATCAACGAGCATCTCGATCCCACCATGGCGGCGGTCGCCGTCGTCCTCGTCGTCGTCTCGACCGGCCTGCTCCTCCTCGACCTGAAGGTCCGGGCCGCCCGCCAGAAGGTTGCCCCGTGACCGCCATCCCGCCCGCCAAGCAGGCCGCCCTCGACTGGGTGGCCGAGAACGAGGCCGCGCTGTCGCGCGACCACATGACGATCTGGAACCTGCACGAGCCGTCCTGGCGCGAGTACCGGTCCTGCGCCTGGTACGTGGCGCGGCTGCGGGAGGAAGGGTTCACGGTCGAGGAAGGGTCGGCCGGCATGCCGACCGCCTTCTGCGCCCGCTGGTCCAACGGTCCCGGCCCGACGCTCGGCGGCTACGCCGAATACGACGCCATCCCGGGCCGCTCGCAGGCGCCCGTCCCCTATCGGCAGCCGCGCGAGGGCGTCTCGAAATACGCGGCCGGCCACACGGACCCCCATTCGGCGCTCGGCATCGGAGCCTTCGCGGGGTTCCTGGCCGCCAAGCACGCCATGGAGCGGCACGGCATCACGGGCACGCTCAAGTTCTTCGGCGAGCCGGCCGAGAAGATGTGCGGCTCGAAGCCCGTCCACGCGGCGCACGGCTATTACGACGACCTCGACGCGGCCATCTCGTTCCACCCGCATTCCTTCGCGGCGCTCGGCAATTCCTGCTTCTGGGACACGCATTCCGCCCCGTACTGGAGCCGCATCTACACGTTCGAGTGCCCGGATCCCGAGACCTGGGGCCGGATCAATTCCGGCCAGGGCGGGTCCGGCTCGACGGGGGTGCAGCACGGCCATTCGGCCGCCCGGGCGCCGGGCGCGATCGACGCCGTCTGCCTCATGTACACGTCGTCCAAGTACATGAAGGAGGCGATGCTCCCGCATACGGGCTCGTGGAGCCTGAACGAGTTCATCCCCGCGGCCGGCATGGCGGCGGCCGACAACCTCGCCCCGAACATCGGCCAGATCCAGTATTCGCTGCGCGCCCCGACGCTCGCCATGTGCGAGCAGGTCTTCGCCGTGCTCGACCGCAACGCCGAGCACGTCGCCGCCATGACGCATTGCACGCTCGCCTCCGCCTGGATCACGAAGACCCGCGCCGGCCTGCCGAACCACGCCATGGCGCGCACGACCTTCCGCAACTTCGAGCTCGTCGGCCCGCCCGCCTGGGGCGAGGAGGCGCGCGCCTTCGGCCGCGAGATCCAGGCGAACCTCGGCCTCGCGCCGATGGACGATCCGTTCCTGCCCGAGATCCAGCGGCTGACGACGCCCGAGGACGGCGAGAAGGGCTTCCGCGCCCAGCTGCCGCCCTGGCAGGTCAACCTCGCGGCCGACGACTACGTCGACTACACGTGGCACGCGCCGACCGTGCGCCTCTACGTGGGCCGGCCGACGCTGGCCCCGCCAGAGCCCGGCTTCCGCTACCCGGAATGGACCCGCTACGCGATGGGCGGCGTGCCGGCCTGCATCGACCCGATGTGGGCGACGGCCGGCCGCGTGATCGGCGCGACGCTGATCGACCTCCTGACCGACGGCACCTCGCTCGCCGCAGCCCAGGCCGAGTTCCGCGACAGGACGGGCGGCGGCATCGGCGGCACGGCCTGGGTCGCGCCGCTCCTGCCGAAGGATTTCGAGGCGCCCGTGAACTATCGCTGGCCGGAATACGTGACGACCGCCCGCGGCGAGGGCTGGACCATTCCCTGACCCTCCCGTCCCCTCTCGTGCCGGCGTCGTCGGCCCGAGCGGATATGGGGCTCAGCCCGACCGGAGCGCGGCGGCGGCGCCGACCGTGCCGATGGCCGCGGCCGCCAGCGTGAGGGCGGCCAGGATCGCGAGCGCGCCGTCGCGGGCCGCCCCCGTCGGGTCCGAGGCCGCGACGCCGAAGATCAGGATCGGCACGCAGAGCGGCACGACCAGGACCGCGATCACGAGCCCGCCCCGCCGGATGGTGGCGGCGAGCGCCGCCCCGATGGCGCCGCAGAAGGCGAGCCCCGGCGTGCCGATCGCGAGCGCCAGCGCCGTGCGGGCGAGCGCGGGCGGATCGGTCCCGAGCAGCAGGCCGAAGAGGGGCGCCGCCAGCGCCAGCGGCAGGCCCGTCGTCAGCCAATGGGCCGCGACCTTGGCGAGCACCACGATCTCGAGCGGCGCCGGCGACAGCCGCATGAGGTCGAGCGAGCCGTCCTCCTCGTCGGCCTGGAACAGGCGGTCGAGGCCGATCAGCGTCGCGAGGAGGCCCGCGATCCACAGGATGGCGGGGCCGATGCGCGACAGGAGGTTCAGGTCCGGCCCGAGCCCGAAGGGCACGATCGCGACCACCATGAGGAAGAAGACGAGGCCGAGCCCGCCGGCCCCGCCGATGCGCCCCGCGATCCGCAGGTCCCGCCGGACGAGCCCGGCCGCGACCCGCATCACGGCCGCCCGCCCCCGAGCGCCAGCACCTGCGGCGCCTCGAGCGGCAGCCCGGCATGGGTGGCCGCGATCACGAGCCCGCCCTCCCCCCGGTGCTCCGCGAGGAGCGGCCCGAGCAGCGCCTGACCGGCCGCGTCCAGCGCGGTCGCGGGTTCGTCGAGCAGCCACAGCGGTCGCGCCGCCACGAGCAGCCGCGCCAGCGCGACCCGGCGGCGCTGGCCCGCCGACAGGTAGCCGCAGGGCAGG
>JAEUAC010000411.1 GCA_019695455.1 Methylorubrum extorquens
CCGGCGACCGCCTCGCGGGCCGAGGTCGCGACCGCGAGCCCGTCGGCCCGCCCCGCCTCGAGCGAGGCCGCCGACAGGTCGAACCCCGTGACCGTGTGCCCGGCCCTGACCAGGTTCGCGGCCATCGGCCCGCCCATGTTGCCGAGCCCGATGAAGGCGATGATCGACATGCGTTCCTCTCCCAGCGTCCGACGGGCACGAGCCTGGCCGCGTTTTGCTCGCTTAGAGACCGAGTTCGGCAACGCTGGCAAGTGCGCTTCGGCATCGTGCCGGGTCTGGCAACGGCCGACCGCCCGACGCTTGCCGTGCCACCATAAAGGTGCCATTTTGATGCCGTGGAGAGACGGCGACCCACTCACGATCTCGCGGCGGTCAGGCGCGTGCTCGGCTCGGTCGAAGCACTCGCGATCACGACGTCGGCTCTTCGGGACGCTGTCGCCCTCGGTTTCGATCGAGCCGCGATCGCGGGAACGATCGACGGCATGCGACGCGATATGTTCTACAAGTCCATGACGACGTTTGCAGACCATCAGCAATGGCAGGACGTTTATCACGTTCCGTCAGATGGATTGCTGCTCTATGTCAAAATACAGGCCGATCTCGTGACGGAATTCCGGCTCGTATCCTTCAAGGAGAAATGACGTGGACAAGGCGCTGCCAGCAGAGGACCGGATGATCTCGCCGCAGAGCGGCGAGACGCTGACTCGTGGCATTCGTCCGTTCGCCGTTGCCTACAAGGATGCGTCGGTCGTCGTCGATCTGCCAGGCTTCTATCCCGACGGGGATGGCGAGGGAGTTCATGTCGGAGACGATCTGGAGGTCGTCGACGCAGCGCTTCGCGCACTGAAGGAGCGCATCGACGGCATTCCCACCCCGGCAACCATCCGTCGGGTCCGATCCAAGTTGAAGCTGTCCCAGCGCGAAGCCGGATTGCTGTTGCGGGTCGGCGAGAGCGCGTTCGACAAGTACGAACGCGGTGTCGTCTCGCCGAGCGGGCCGACGATCCAGTTGCTGAAGGTCCTGGATCTTCATCCGGAGCTCGCCCAAGTCCTTCGCTGAGGGCGACCGCCCTGCCCGCCGTGACCTCCGGCATGATGACGCGGGTCGATCACGCTAAGGCCGAGCGCCGGCCGGTCGCGACGATCGCGAGCGGGCGACGCTGCGTCTCCTCGGGCGTCCGCGCTCTACCGGCTCGCCGACCCGTCCGAGGGCGCGTCCCTCGACGCTGAGATCCGCAGCGCCCGTCAGCGCCCCACGAGGGCGCGGGCGATGATGACGCGCATGATCTCGTTCGTGCCCTCCAGGATCTGATGGACGCGCAGGTCGCGGACGATCTTCTCGACCCCGTATTCCGACAGGTATCCGTAGCCCCCGTGCAGCTGCAGGGCGTCGTTCGCCACCTTGAAGCCGACATCGGTCGCGAAGCGCTTGGCCATGGCGCAGAGCGGCGTCGCCTCCGCGTCGCCCCGGTCGTAGGCGGCCGCCGCCGCGTAGAGGAAGGTGCGGGCGGCGCCGAGCTCCGTCGCCATGTCGGCCAGGCGGAACTGCAAGGCCTGGAACTCGTCGAGCCGCTTCCCGAAGGCCTTGCGCTCGCGCATGTAGGCGAGCGACTTGTCGAGCGCGGCCTGGCCGCCGCCGAGCGAGCAGGCGCCGATGTTGAGGCGCCCTCCGTCCAGACCCGCCATGGCGATGCGGAAGCCGATCCCCTCCTCGCCGAGGAGGTTGGCGACGGGCACGCGGCACTCCTCGAGCACGATCTGCCGCGTGGGCTGCGCGTTCCACCCCATCTTGCGCTCGTTCGGCCCGAAGGAGAGGCCGGGCGCGTCGCCTTCGACGACGATCGTCGAGATGCCCTTCGGCCCCTCCCCGCCCGTCCGCACCATGACGACGTAGAGGTCGCCGGCGCCGGCACCGGAGATGAACTGCTTCGAGCCGTTCAGGACGTAATGGTCGCCGTCCCGCCGGGCGGTCGTGCGGAGCGCGGCCGCGTCCGAGCCCGAGCCCGGCTCCGTCAGCGCGTAGGACGCGACGAGGTCCATCGTGCAGAGCCGCGGCAGCCAGCGGGTCCGCTGCTCCTCCGAGCCCCAGCGGTCGATCATCCAGGACGCCATGTTGTGGATGGAGATGAAGGCCGAGATCGTCGGGCACCCCGTCGCCAGCGCCTCGAAGATCAGGGCCGCGTCGAGCCGCGAGAGCCCCGAGCCGCCGACGTCCTCCCGGATGTAGACGCCGCCCATGCCGAGCGCGGCCGCGGCCCGCATGGTGTCGACGGGGAAGTGCTTCTCCTCGTCCCAGCGCAGCGCGTGGGGAGCGATCTCGGCCGCCGCGAACTCGCGCGCCATGTCGCGGATCGCGATCTGGTCCTCGGGAAGAGCGAAGAGGGTCATGAGACATCCGAGAGCGGGCGGAGGTGCTCGGCGAAGATCGTTCCCTTGATCTTGCGGATCAGCCTGTCGTCCGCCGTGACGAGCGACAGACCGAGCGAGCGTGCGAGCACCACGTAGCAGAAATCATAGATCGGGTGATCGTGGGCGATGGACAGGGACAAGGCGTCCGGCAGGATCGGCTCCATGTCGTGCCAACGCGCCACCATGCGGCCGATTCGCAGCAGGCCCTCGTGGGCCTGCTCGCCTTCGATCGCACCCTTCCGCACATTCTTCCACAGCGCGTTGGCGAGTTCCACGCGCATGACGGTCGGCGCATGGAAGGTCGTGTCGCTCGCGAGAAGATCTTCGGCCCTGCCGCTGTCGTCCTCGACGACGAGCCATTTGAGCGCGACGCTCGCGTCGACGACGAGCGAACGGCTCACGCGAGCCCTTCGCGGATCTCGTCGAGCGTCATGGAGGGGGCGACGCCCACCTGTCGCGATCGCAAGTCGCGGGAGACGGCCACCCGCTCGGCCGGCGTGAAGGGGCGGTTCGCCTCGAGCAGGTTGCGCAGTTCCTGCTCGAGCGAGACGCCCTTGATCCGCGCCTTCTGCCGATAGCTCTCGACCGTCTCCTCGTCGATGTTCCGGATGAGGACCTGGGCCATGGACGCCTCCGCTTGCAGAAATGATAGCGCCATCGTCGCCGGGCGTCGAGCCGCTACTGCAGCGTCTTGACCTCGCATTGCGCGTAGTCGGCGCTGGCCTTCACGTAGGCGTTCAGGCGGTCGACGTAGGCCTGCGCCGCCTTCCCGAAGGCCTGGGCCTTCTCGTTGTAGGCGCGGATCTCGTCGTTGTAGGTGTAGCCCTCCCAGCCGAGGCAGCCCGTCGTGCCGGGCTTCGCGTCGACGCAGGGCCCCTTCGCGGGCAGGGCGGGCTTCGCCGGCTTCGCGGCCGCGTCCGGCGCCGCGGGCGGCGTGCAGGCGGCGACGGCGGGGGCCGCGAACCCGAGACAGGCGACCGCGCAGAGCGCGGCCGCGATCCTGCGCGGCATCATGCGGGGCCGTCCTCGGCCGGGGGCAGCAAGCCCGCCACGCTCACGGCGAGCCCGGGCGGATCGAGCTCGATCACGCCGTCGGTCCGGTCCTTCGAGACCACCATCCCATCCTCGCCCCGCCATCGGTGGGTCACCACGCGCTCGTCGGCATCCACGATCAGGTAATGCGCGATCGACGGCACGCGGAAGTAGTTGCGCGCCTTGCGGCCGAGATCGCGATACGCCGTCGACGGGGACAGGATCTCGACCACGATCACGGGCCGGTCCACCATCCGCACGTCGCCGGAGAGGCGATCCCCGCACTGGACGACGACGTCGGGCTGGTAGGACGTGGCCGCATCGATGCGGACGCCCGGCCCCTCGACGAAGGTCTCGCAAGGGGCCCCGGCCGAGGCGACCGCGTCGGCCAACGTGCGGGCGGCGGCGAACTTCGCCCGGCTATGGACCACCCGCTCGGGCGCCATCGCCAGCACGTGCCCGTCGTCGAGCTCGAAAGTGCCCTCGCGGGCCTCCGTCCAGGCGAGGAAGTCCTCGACCGTCATCCTCGGCAGATCGGCGGCGAGCAGGGCCGACATGGGCGCTCTCCTGTGGGGCCGCGCAGGCTAGTCGTCGCCCGCGCGGCCCGCAACGACAGGCGTCACTGCATGGTCGGGATGACGAACTCGGCGCCTTCCTTGACGCCGGACGGCCAGCGCGACGTGACGGTCTTCGTCTTCGTGTAGAAGCGCACCGAATCCGGGCCGTGCTGGTTCAGGTCCCCGAAGCCCGAGGCCTTCCAGCCGCCGAACGTGTAGTAGGCGATCGGCACCGGGATCGGCACGTTGATGCCCACCATGCCGACCTCGACCTTGGCGGCGAAGTCGCGGGCCGCGTCGCCGTCGCGCGTGAAGATCGAGACGCCGTTGCCGTATTCGTGCTCGGAGGGGAGCTTCAGCGCCTCGGCGTAGTCCTTGGCGCGCACCACCGACAGGACGGGCCCGAAGATCTCCTCCTTGTAGATGCGCATGTCCGACGTCACGTCGTCGAACAGGCATCCGCCCATGTAGAAGCCGTTCTCGTAGCCCTGCAGGCTGAAGTCGCGCCCGTCCACCACGAGCTTCGCGCCCTCCTGGATGCCGAGGTCGACGTAGCCCTTGATCTTGTCGAGGGCGGCCTTGGTGATGAC
>JAEUAC010000182.1 GCA_019695455.1 Methylorubrum extorquens
CCGCGATCCGAGGCCGCCTCCTAGCGCGTCGAGGTCCGGTTCCCGGTGGCGGGCGGCCCGGCCGCGTCAGGCCGCCGTGCTGAGAAGCCTCGCGCCGGGCGCGAGCATGCGGTCGATCTCGCTCGCCGGAACCGCGGGGCTGAACAGGAAGCCCTGGAGCTGGTGGCAGCCGAGCGCCTGCAGGAAGCGGTGCTGCTCGCGCGTCTCGACGCCCTCGGCCAGCACGATCAACCCGAGCGCCCGGCCGAGATGCACGATGGAATGGACGAGGATGGCGGATTCGCCCGTCGCTTCCATGCTCTCGAGGAAGGAGCGGTCGATCTTGATCTTGTCGAACGCGAATCGGCGCAGGTAGATCAGGCTCGAATAGCCGGTGCCGAAATCGTCGAGCGCGAGGTTCACGCCGAGGCCGCGCAGGTCCATCATGGCGGCCTCCGCCGCGTCGGCGTCGGTGACGAGCACGCCTTCGGTCAGCTCGAGCTCGAGGCGGCCCGGATCGAACCCGGTCTCCTGCAGGACCCGCTTCACCGTCGAGACGTATTCGCGGTGGCGGAACTGGATCGGCGAGACGTTCACGGCGATCGTCAGGCCCGGCCAGCGCTGGCCGTCCCGGCAGGCGCGCCGCAGCACCCATTCCTCGAGCGGGATCACGAGGCCGCGCTCCTCGGCGACGGGGATGAACTCCGCCGGGCTGATCAGGCCGCGCGTCGGATGGGGCCAGCGGACGAGCGCCTCCACGCCCACGATGGTCTCGCCGTCGGCCGACATGAGCGGCTGGTAGTGGAGCGCGAGGCCGTCGTTCTCGATCGCGGCCCGCAGGTCCTCCTCGACCATCTTCCGCATGCGGATGGTCTCGTCCATGTGGCGCTGGAACAGGCTCATCCGGTTCCGGCCGCCGTTCTTGGCTTGGTAGAGGGCGGTGTCGGCGAGCTTCAGGAGGCTGTGGCGGTCGGTCGCCTGTTCGGGCGCGAGCGCGACGCCGATCGAGGTGCCGATCGTGACCTGGCTGTGGGCCAGCTCGAAGGGCCGGCCGAGGGCCGCCAGGATGCGGGCGGCCAGGTCCGAGACCTGCGCCACGTCGCGCACGTTGGTCTGGATGATGGCGAATTCGTCGCCGCCGAAGCGGGCGAGGGTGTCGACGTCCGGCAGCTCGCCGAGAAGCCGCTGGGCGACGAGCTTGATGAGCTCGTCGCCGGCCTGGTGGCCGTAGGTGTCGTTCACGTCCTTGAAGCGGTCGAGGTCGATGAACATCACGGCGAGCCCGACGCCCCGGTCGGCCAGGTGCCGCAGCTCGCGGTCGAGCCGGTCGTTGAACAGCGCGCGGTTCGGCAGCCCGGACAGCGGGTCCCGCGCGAGCACGGCCTTGGAGGCCGCCTCCGCCTCCACGAGGTGGCGCGTGATCCAGAAGTAATAGGCGACCACGGCCGCGAAGAGCAGCATGGCCGCGGCGAGCGACGCGACCACGACCGGCCCGAGGCGCTGCTGCACGGCGCCGCCGACCGGCATGCGCGTCCAATCGAGGTGCAGGCGGGGCTGGCCCTCGTGGTCGACCAGTTCGAGATGCCCCTCCGACTCGCGCGACGGATCGTGCGTGCGGGCCTCGTCCGCGTCGCCGAGCGTGAGATCGCGCAGCCCCGTGATGGTCGACATGCGGGCGAAGAGGTGTCCGTCCAGCCGCTTCCAGCCGGCCAGCACCGTGCCCGCCTCGTCCGTCACGACGGCCGAGACGACGACCGCGCTCTCGCCGACGGCGACGAGGCGGGTGGCGGCCGTGCCGATGGCGGGCGTCCGCCGGAGCGCCAGCGGTCCGGAGGCGTGCAGGCTGGCCGCCACGTCGCGGATGCTCGGCAGCACGGCCTGCAGGCCCGAATCGGGCGGGCGGTGCCAGGCGCCGGCCCCGCCGAGGGGAATGCCCGTCGGGGACACGAGCGCGAGGCCGTTGAAGCGGAGGGTGGCCTCGTCCGCGGTGCCGTCCGGCGCGGCCGCGAAGGTGGTGAGCTCGTCCTGCAGTTCCGACGTCAGCTGCTGGACGGCGGCTTCCAGGCGGGCCCGGTCGAACATGTCCGAGACCCGGTCGGCGTCTCGCGCGGTCCACAGGAACGTGACGACGACGAGCGCGAACGTCGTCCCGAACAGCAGAGCGGTCGGCCAGAGCAGGCGCACGAGCAGTGCGCCATGGGGATGGCCGTGGGCAGGCTCCGTCGTTCCCATGAAAATCGCATCGTCAATCGTCCGCGATTATCAGGGGTAGAGCCTTTACAAGCCGTTGCGCGAGCCAGAGCGCGCCGGACGACCGTAGGGTGGCGACGGGATGGCCATGTGGGCGGCCCGGAGCGCCGTCGACCAGCGCTCGCGGAGATCGTGGAAATAGGGCTCGCCGATCTCGATCCGGTGGACGAGCTCCGGCACGAGCGTGTCGCGCCGGATGACGGCGATGTCGATCGGCAGGCCGACGGACAGGTTCGACCGCATGGTCGAATCCATGGAGATCAGGGCGATCTTCAACGCGTCGTAGAGGTCCGTCCCGTGCGACACGGCCCTGTCCAGGATGGGCTTGCCGTATTTGTGCTCGCCCACCTGAAGGAACGGCGCATCGTGGCTGCACTCGATGAAGTTGCCGGCCGAGTAGATCATGTAGAGCCGCATCGGGCCGCCCTTGATCTGGCCGCCGAACAGGAACGACACGTCGAACCGGATCTCCGCCTCCTTGAGGCCGGGTCCGTCGACCGTCCGCACCCGCCGGATGGCCTTGCCGATCAGCTGGGCCGCCTTGAACATGGACGGCGCCGAGAGCAGCGTCTCGATCTCGCCCGTCTCCGGGTTCTCGAGGCCCTCCTGGAGCAGGCTCACGACCGTCTGCGACACCGACAGGTTGCCGGCCGTCGAGAGCGCCAGGCAGGCATGGTCCTCGCGCTGGAAGAGATGCAGCTTTCGGTAGGTCGAGATGTCGTCGAGACCGGCATTGGTGCGCGTGTCCGCGATCATCACGAGACCGCCTCCGACGAGGACGCCGGCACAATAGGTCATGGCGTCTCGTTCTCCCCCGAGGCATTTCGGCTGGTGGCGGCCGCTCAGTCCTGCCGCTGGCGGCGAGCGGTATCCACTCGCAGGCGCACGTCAAGCGTCTCCGTCCCGCCGCCGCGGCGACTGCCCCGGATCGGGGCGGCCGCGAGGTAGTCGAGACCGATCGCGATGCGGACATGGGCGTCGGTGGTCGAGATGCCGTTCGCGGGATCGAACCCGATCCAGCCGAGGCCCGGCACCTTGGCCTCCGCCCAGGCATGGCCCGCCTCCTGGTCCACGACGCCGTCCGCCCGGTGGAAGTAGCCGGAGACGTAGCGGGCCGGGAAGCCGAGGAGCCGCGCGGAGGCGACCAGGAGATGCGTGAGGTCCTGGCAGACGCCGCGCCGCATCGCGAAGGCTTCCGCGGCCGTGGTGCCGGAATCGGTCCGGCCGGTCTCGAAGGCCACCTCCGCGTGGATGCGGCCGAGAAGGGCGTGCAGGGTGCCGAGCGGATCGGACCCGGCCGTCGCCGTGAAGCCGGCCGCGAAGTCCTTGATGGCCTCGTCCGGCGCCGTCAGGTCCGTCTCCCGCAGGTAGAACAGCTCCGGCAGCCGCTCGACCGTCCCGCTGAGCATGCCGGCGGTGTCCTGCGTCTCGACCTCGCCGGCCACGAGCAGCGTGAGCGACGACAGGGGTTCGTCGGCCTCGAAGGTGTGGCAGATGTTGCCGTAGCCGTCCTCGAAGACCTTCAGCTTGCCCTCGACGCTCGGCTCGACCCGCCAGACGCCGACATGCTGGCCGTCGTGGTTGCGCGGCGTGAGCCGCAGCACCTGCAGCACCGATCTCGCCGGAAGGTCATAATGGTAGTGGGTGGCGTGCTCGACGCGGATCCGCATGGCGTCAGCTGAGATACTGGTCGGCGACGAGCACGCCGAGCCTGTTGTTCTCCTTGATGAAGCCCTGCACGAACTCGTGCAGGCCGCCGCCGAAGATCTCGGCGATCTTCTTGCTGCGCAGCACCGACAGCTGCTGACTGGCCAGCCGCTGGCTCGGCCCCCGCCGGCCGTAGGCGTCCCCGATCAGGTCGAGATGGCGGACCAGGATCTCGTAGCAATTGGCGAGCGAGCGCGGCATCTGGGCGTTCAGGATCAGGAGATCCGCGACGAGCCAGGGCTTCACGCTCTCCCGGTAGACCCAGTGATAGGCCGTCAGCGCCGAGACCTCGCGCAGGATCGTCGTCCACTGGAAGTAGTCGAGCGTGCCGCCGACGGCTTCCGTCTCCGGCAGGAGCAGGTGGTACTTGACGTCGAGGATGCGCGCGGTGTTGTCCGCCCGCTCGAGCGCGCCGCCGAGCCGCGTGAACCAGAAGGCGTCGTTCCGCAGCATCGTCCGGTAGGCGGCGCCGTCATAGGCGAGCACGATCTTCTTCACCCAGTCGAGAAAGCGGGTGAATTCCTCGCGGCCCATGCCGTTGTCGAACTTCTTCAACTCGAGCCAGGCGCCGTTGAGGTCGTCCCACATCTCGACCGTGAGCGCGGTCCTGACCGCGCGGGCGTTCTCGCGGGCGGTCTCGATGCAGTTGCGGATGGAGGAGGGATTGGCCGGGCTGAAGGCCAGGAAGTCGCGGACCGTGTCCTCGTT
>JAEUAC010000235.1 GCA_019695455.1 Methylorubrum extorquens
ACGTCGTGACGCTGACGGCGAACGGCCAGTTCATCCCGCGCTTTCCGGGCTCCGACAAGATGACCGGCATCGTCTATCCGTCGGTCAACATCCGCCGCATCGAGGAGCCGGCCCGCTTCGCCGCGCCGGACGACGGCTTCTCGATCTCAGTGCTGGACGACAACCCGGCCGTCCGGTTCGGCCCCGTGGTCCGCGTCCAGGGCGGCCGCTACCTCTCCGACGACCGGCGCCTGTTCGGCCTGCGCAAGATCAACTGGAGCGTCGAGCCGGGCGCGTTCTTCGAGTACTTCCCCGTCTCGTTCATCCGGGCGCGCGTCGAGCTGCGCTACAGCCTGAACGGCGCGGAAGGCCTCGTCGGCAATGCGGGGCTCGACTTCATCGCCCCGCTCGACAAGTTCACCTTCTCGCTCGGCCCGCGCATCAACTTCGCCGACGCCGTCTACATGCGCGACTATTTCGGCGTGCGGCCGTTCGAAGCCGCCCGGAACGGCAGGCTGCCGGCGTACCGGCCGGGCGCCGGCATCGTGTCGGCCGGCCTCCTCGGCGCCGTGACCTACCAGTGGAACGAGACCTGGGCCACGACGGGCTATTTCGGCTACAACCGGCTCCTCGACGAGGCGGCCCGGTCGCCCATCGCCCGCATCGGCGACAAGAACCAGCTGACCTTCGGCGCCAGCCTGTCCTACTCGTTCAACTGGTCGCCGTCGGGCGGCCCGCTGCCGACGGTCCGGGACGGCGGCCCCCTCGTCAGATGATCTCGAAGTAGCGCTTCAGCTCCCAATCGGTGATCGCCCGGCGGAACTCGCGCTCCTCCCATTCGCGGGTCGCCGCGAAATGCTCCACGAACGCGTCCCCGAACAGCGCGCGGGCGGCCGAGGATCCCTTCAGCCGCCCGGCCGCGTCCATCAGCGTCCGGGGAAGGTCCCGCTTCGGATCGGCCGGCAGGTCGTAGGCGTTGCCAACGATCGCCGCATCCGGCTCGATCCCGTGCTCGATGCCCCACAGCCCGCCGGCGAGCGCCGCCGCGAGGGCCAGGTAGGGGTTCGCGTCGGCCGCCGCGATCCGGTACTCGACCCGCTGCGCCGCGGGCGAGCCCGGGATGGCGCGGAGCGCCGCCGTCCGGTTCTCGATCCCCCAGGTGGCCGAGGTCGGCGCCCAGAAGCCCGGGATCAGGCGCGAATAGGAATTCACCGTCGCGGCCACCATGGCGAGGGTCTCGGGCATGAGCGCCTGCTGCCCGCCGACGAAGTGGCGCATCGTGTCCGAGATCGTGCGGTCCGCCGCGCCGTCGTGGAAGGCCGGCTCGCCCGTGCGCTTGTCGCGCAGCGACAGGTGGATGTGACCCGACTGGCCGGGCCAGTCCGGCGACCACTTGGCCATGAAGGTCGCCATGAGGCCGCGGCGCTGCGCGAGGACCTTGGCGAAGGTCTTGAACAGGATGGCCTTGTCGGCCGCCCGGAGCGCGTCGTCCACGCCGATCGCCGCCTCGAGAACGCCGGGGCCCGTCTCGGTGTGCAGGCCCTCGAGGGCCATGTCCATCGTCTCGCAGGTCTCGAGCAGGTCGCGATACAGCTCGGCATGCACGGACGAGCGCAGCACCGAATAGCCGAAGAATCCCGGCGTCATCGGCTGCAGGTCGCGGTAGCCCTTGGCCCGCACGCTGTCCGGCGTCTCGGCGAAGACGAAGAACTCGTATTCCAGCGCGGCCGAGACGGCGAAGCCCATGGCATCCGCCTTCGCCAAGACCCGCCGCAGCACGCCGCGCGGGCAGATCGCCTCCGCGGCCTCGGCGAACTCGCACAGGAAGAACGGCAATCCGTCCTCGAAGGGCAGGCTGCGCACCGTCTCCGGCAGCACCCGGACGGCCGCGTCCGGATAGGCCGTGTGCCAGCCCGTGAAGGCGACGTTGTCGTAGAGCTGGTCGTTCGAATCCCAGCCCAGGACGACGTCGCAGAACGACAAGCCCTTCTCCAGCGCCGACAGGAACTTCGCACGCGACACGTACTTGCCGCGCAGGATGCCGTCGGCATCCGTGACGCCGAGCTTCACGAAGGCGTGGCCGCCATCCTCGACGAGGGCCTTGGCCCGTTCGACCGCATCGGTCATCGTGCTTCTCGCCTCCTGGATCGCGCGCGGGTCAGCATCCGGAACAGATCCCCTTCAGCGTCCGACGGGCCTTCTCCTCACGCTCGCGCAGGCGCGCCTCCGAGCGCAGGCGCGCCGCGTCCACCTGGGCGTCGAGGCGGGACGGCGCCGCGGCTTGGGGCGTCCCCTCGGCGGGCGGCCCGCGCCGGAGCGGCGGCGACTGCGCCAGGGAGGCACCGCCCGCGAGGGCCAGTGCGAGCGCCACCGACAGGACCAGCCTCATGACGTCACCTCGACCGCAGGGCGCGTCCGAGCCGACGCGAAAGGCCTGAAGGCGGCCGCCACGCGATCGTAGATCGCCTTCTTGTAGGGAACCACCAGGGAGGGCAGCCGATCGAGGCTTTCCCACCGCCAGGCGTCGAATTCCGGCTCTGCGCCGTTGCGGGGCGTGGCGACGTCGATCTCGTCCTCCCGTCCCGTGAAGGCCATGGCCCACCAGGTCTGGTCCTGCCCCGCGAAGGCCGCCAGCTTGTGGGGCGGCCCGTCATAGGGCGGGAAGTCGTAGCGCAGCGGCACCGGGATCGTGCCGAGGATTGTGGCGGAGACGATGCCCGTCTCCTCCCACAGCTCGCGACGGGCGGCGGCCTCGCCGTCCTCGTCGAGATTGATGACGCCCTCGGCGACCTGCCACATGAACCCTGGTGCGATCGTCTCCGGGCCGTCGTCGCCGATGCGCCGGGCGATCAGCACGCGCCCGTCGGGGGCGAACAGCGCGATGCCGGCATTCGGACGATACGGCTTCACGCGGGGCTCCGATCGTCGCGACGGCGGGGGCGCGACCTTGTCATGGCGGCGCGCTGCCCACAAACTCCGCTCATCCGCGTCCCGGGCCCGCCATGCCACGCCCCATCGCCGCCCGCCGGCACGACGAGATCATCCGTCGCCTGCGGAACGCGGGCACGGTCAGCGTGGAGGAGCTGGCCGACCATTTCGACGTCTCGCGGGAAACGATCCGGCGCGACCTGAAGGCGCTCGCCAGGCTCGGCCGCCTGGACGTCGTCCATGGCGGCGCCGCGCGGCGCGTCGCGGAGACGCCGCTCGGCAATCGGCGCGGCGAGAACCCGGCCGGCAAGGCCGCGATCGGACGCGCGGCCGCCGCCCTCGTGGAGGACGGCATGGTGCTGGTGCTCGATTCGGGCGCGACCACGCTCGCGATCGCGGAGGCGCTGGGCGGCAAGGCCGACCTCACGGTCGCGACCAACAGCCTCGCGGTGGCCGTCACCATGTGCCGCGTGCCGGGCGCACGGGTGCACATGCTGGGCGGCGAGATCGACTGCACGGACGAGGCCGCCTTCGGCATCGAGGTCCTGGACGCGCTGGGCCGCTTCCGCTTCGACATGGCCTTCGTCGGCGCGGCCGGCATCTCGCCCGCGGGCGAGGTGACCGACTACACGCGGGCGGCGGCCGAGCAGCGGGGCCGCATGATCCTCGCGGGGGGACACTCCTACATCGTGGCCGATTCGACGAAGTTCGGACGCCTCACGCCCATCCGGATCGGCCAGGCGGGCGCGGCCGCCGGGCTCATCACGGACCGGCAGCCGCCGGACGGCATCGCGGACGCTCTCGCCGCGCGCGGGACGCGCATCATCGTCGGCGAGGAGATGTGAAGTAATGTGGGTTTATGTTGCTCTTTGAGCCATCCGGGTCCAGGATGATGGAGCTGGGCCGGCGCGGGCCCGACCGGATCGCCGGCTTTGGACAAGGCTGACATCGTCATCATCGGCGGCGGCATCGTCGGATGCTCGATCGCCTATCACCTGACGAAGCACGGGCGCCGGGACGTGCTGCTCCTCGAGCAGGGGCGGCTGTCGGGCGGCACGACCTGGCACGCGGCCGGTCTCGTCGGGCAGCTGCGCGCGCAATCGAGCCTGACGCGCCTCGTGCGGCATTCGACGGAGCTCTACGCGGACCTCGAGCGCGAGACCGGCCTCGCGACCGGCTGGAAGCGCTGCGGCTCGCTCACCGTCGCCCGCACGCCCGAGCGCATGGCCTATCTCCGGCGCACGGCCTCGGCGGCGCGCGCGCAGGGGGTCGAGATCGAGATGCTGTCGCCCGCCGAGGCCGGCGAGCGGTGGCCGCCGATGCGGACGGACGATCTCGCGGGCGCGGTCTGGCTGCCGGGCGACGGCAAGGCCAACCCGGCCGACATCACGGCCGCCCTCGCCCGCGGCGCGCGCGCCGGCGGCGCCACCATCCGCGAGAAGACCCGCGTCCTGTCGATCGAGACCGTCGACGGCCGCGTCCGCTCCGTCACGACCGACGAGGGGCGGATCGCCTGCGAGCAGCTCGTGATCGCGGCCGGCCAGTGGTCGCGTCAGGTCGGCGCGCTCTGCGGCGTCGCCGTCCCGCTCCATTCGGCGGAGCACATGTACGTCGTGACGGAGCCGATGGCCGGCGTCTCGCCCGACCTCCCCGTGCTGCGCGATCCCGACGGCTACATCTACTTCAAGGAGGAGGTCGGCGGGCTCGTCATGGGCGGGTTCGAGCCGGACGCGAAGCCCTGGGGCACCGACGGGATTCCGGCCGATTTCGAGTTCCAGCTGCTCCCCGACGACTGGGACCAGTTCGAGATCCTGATGGAGAACGCGATCCGGCGCGTGCCGGGGCTCGAGACGGCCCCGATCAAGCTGTTCCTGAACGGCCCGGAGAGCTTCACGCCCGACAACAACTTCCTGCTCGGCCCGGCGCCCGAATGCGCGGGGATCTGGGTCGCGGCCGGGTTCAATTCGGCCGGCATCGCCTCGGCGGGCGGCGCCGGCCGCGCCCTCGCGGCCTGGATGGTCGAGGGCGATCCCGGGCTCGACGCCTGGCCGGTCGACATCCGCCGCTTCGCCCGGTTCAACGCGAACCCGACCTGGCTCCGCGACCGCGTGAAGGAGACGCTCGGCCTGCACTACGCGATGCCCTGGCCGAACCGGGAGCTCGCGACCGCCCGCCCCTTCCGGCGCTCGCCCCTGCACGACCGGCTCGCGGCGCGCGGCGCGATCTTCGGCTCCAAGATGGGCTGGGAGCGGCCCAACGTGTTCCGGCCCGGCCACGACGGCAGCATCGCCTACGGCTTCGGCCGGCAGGACTGGGCGGAGGCGAGCGCGGCCGAGCACGTCGCCGTCCGCGAGCGCGTCGGCCTGATCGACATGACGTCGTTCGGCAAGCTCCTCGTCCAGGGCCGGGACGCGGAGGCGGTGCTGCAGCACCTCTGCGCGGGCGACGTCGCCGTGCCCGTGGGGACGAGCGTCTACACGCCGATGCTGGACGAGGCGGCGGGGTTCGAGAGCGACGTCACGGTCTCGCGGCTCGGCCGGCACGAGTTCATGGTCGTCACCGGTTCGGCGCAGGTCGTGCGGGACGCCGACCGGATCCGTCGCCGCATCGCCGACGACGCGCGCGCGACCGTGACGGACGTGACCTCCGCCTGGTCCGTCCTGGCGCTGGCCGGCCCGCGCTCCCGCGACCTCCTCGGCCGGGTCAGCCGCGCGCCGCTGGACGACGCGGCCTTCCCCTACGGCGCCGTCCGCGAGATCGATCTCGGCTACGCGACGCTCTGGGCGATCCGGCGCAGCTACGCGGGCGAGCTCGGCTGGGAGCTGCTGGTGCCGACCGAGTTCGCGGCCGGCGCCTACGACGCGCTGTGGGGCGCGGGCGGCGATCTCGGCCTCGCCGACGTCGGCTACTACGCGGTGGATTCGCTGCGGATCGACAAGGGCTACCGCGCCTGGGGTCGCGAGATCGGGCCGGGCATCACGCCGTGGGAGGCCGGCCTGGGCTTCGCCGTGAAGCCGGACAAGGGCGCCTTCGTCGGGCGGGACGCGCTCGTGGCGGCGAGGAACCGGCCCGCCGACCGCCGGATCGTCTCGCTCCGGGCGCGCGCGCCGGACGGGCTCGCGGCCTGGGGCGGCGAGGCCATCCTGCTCGACGGCCGCCCCGTCGGGGAGGTCACGTCGGCGGCCTGGAGCCCGACGCTCGGCGGCATCGCGGCGCTCGGGCTGGTGCGCTCCGAGGACGGGGCGATCGACGCGGCCTGGCTCGCCGGACGCCGATTCGACCTCGACGTCGCGGGCGAGATCGTTCCGGCCGAGGCCTCGCTCCGGCCCTTCCACGACCCCGCCGGCGGGCGGCTGCGCCCGTGAGCACGGCCGTCTTCCTGGCCGTGCTCGCGGCCGCCGCCATGCATGCCGGCTGGAACGCGGTGCTCAAGCTGCGGCTCGATCCGCTGATGGCCGTCGGCCTCGTGAACCTCTGCGCGGGGCTGATCGCCGTGCCGGCCCTCGTGCTGGTCGGCACGCCGCGGATGGAATCCTGGCCCTGGCTCGCGGGCTCCGTCGCCGCCCATCTCGGCTATTACTGGTCGCTGTCGGAGGCCTACCGGCGCGCCGACATGAGCCAGGTCTACCCGATCGCCCGGGGCGGGGCGCCGCTCCTGACGACGCTGGCCTCCCTCCTGATCCTGCGCGAGCCGGTCTCGCCGCTCGCGACCCTCGGCATCGTGGCGCTCGCCTCGGGGGTCGCCGTGGTGTCGCTCGCCCGACGGGGCACGCTCGACGGACGCGCCCTCGGCTTCGCGGCGCTCACGGCCGTGTTCATCTCGCTCTACACGCTCGTCGACGGCACCGGCGCGCGCATCGCCGGCAACCCGCACGCCTATTCGGCCGCCCTCTTCGTCTTCGACGCCATCCCGCTCACGGCGTGGCTCGTGTGGCGGAACGGCTCGGCCCTGTTCGACGCCGTCCAGACCTTCGCCCTGCCGGGCTTCGGCGGCGGCGCCCTGTCGCTCGGCGCCTACTGGATCGCGATCTGGGCCATGACGATCGCGCCGATCGCGCTCGTCGCCGCGCTCCGCGAGACCTCCGTCCTGTTCGCGTCCGCCATCGCGGTCGTGATCCTGAAGGAGCCGCTCGTCCCCGCCCGCATCGCGGCCGCGTGCCTGATCGTCGCCGGCCTGATCGTCATCAAGCTCGGATAGGAAGCCCCCATGTCGCCCGCGCCCCAGCCCGCCGTCTCCGAAACCGGGGATCCGCTCCTTCTCACGCCGGGTCCGCTCACGACCTCGCGCAGCGTCAAGGAGGCGATGCTGCACGATTGGGGCTCGCGGGACGCGGCCTTCAACGCGATCTCGCGCGCCGTGCTCGACCGACTGCCGGAGGTCGTCGGCGCGACCGGCACGCACGCGACCGTCCCCATGCAGGGCTCCGGCACCTTCGCGGTCGAGGCCATGCTGACGACCTTCGTGCCCCGCGACGGAGCCTGCCTGCTCCTCGTGAACGGCGCCTACGGCCAGCGGGCGAAGAGGATCCTCGACATCGCGGGACGCCGCACGCTCGTGCAGGAGACGGCCGAGGACGTCCCGCCCGACCTCGCCGCGCTCGACCGCGCGCTCGGGGCGGATGCGGGCCTCACGCA
>JAEUAC010000038.1 GCA_019695455.1 Methylorubrum extorquens
ACGTCGAGCCCGAGGAATGGGACCGGGTGGTCGACACGAACCTGCGGGGCGCGTTCCTCGTCGCCCAGGCCGCCGCCCGCTCCATGCGGGACGGCAAGCGCCCCGGCTCCATCGTCAACGTGGCCTCCATCCTCGGCCTGCGGGTCGGTGGGCAGGTGCCGGCCTACGTCGCCTCGAAGGCGGGGCTGGTGCACCTGACGGGCGCGATGGCCTTCGAGCTCGCCCGCTACGGAATCCGCGTGAACGCGCTCTGCCCCGGCTACACGGAGACGGACATCAACCGGGACTTCTTCGCCACCGAGACCGGCCAGGCCATGATCCGCCGCATCCCGCAGCGCCGCCTCGGCCAGCTCTCCGACCTCGACGGGGCGCTGCTCCTCCTCTGCTCGGACGCCTCGTCCTTCATGACGGGCACGGCCATCCCGGTCGACGGCGGGCACCTCGTCTCGACCCTCTAGGACCGCGCCCGCCCGTAAGCCTTTCGCCTGTCAGGAGAACGCCTTGGACTTCACCCTTCCCGCCGCGATCGAGGATTACCGCGCGCGCGTCGCGGCCTTCGTGGACCGCGAGCTGATCCCCCTCGAGGCCGATCCGGCCTCCTTCGACGCGCACGAGAACATCGCGCCGGGCCCGCTCGCCGCCATGCGGGCCAAGGCCCGGGCGGAGGGGCTCTGGTGCCTGCAGCTGAAGCCGGAGACCGGCGGCCGGGGTCTCGGCAAGGTCGGCATGGCCGCCTGCTACACGGAGATGAACCGCTCGATCTTCGGCCCGGTCGTATTCAACTCGGCCGCGCCGGACGACGGCAACATGATGGTGCTAGAGGCGCTCGGCACGCCCGAGCAGAAGCGCAAGTGGCTGGACCCGATCGTCGCGGGCACGGTGCGCTCCGCCTTCGCCATGACGGAGCCGGCGCCGGGCGGCGGGTCCGACCCGTCCATGATCGCGACCCGGGCGGAGCGGCAGCTCGACGGCTCCTACGTCGTCACCGGCCGCAAGTGGTTCATCACGGGCGCCGAGGAGGCGGCCCACTTCATCCTCATGGCGCGCACGTCGGAGGATGCGCGGAGCGGGCTCACGGCCTTCCTCTACCACAAGGACCAGCCGGGCTGGCGCATCCTGCGCCGCATCCCGATCATGGGGCCCGAGGAGCATGGCGGGCATTGCGAGCTCGAATTCGACGGGCTCCGCATCGCGCCCGAGGACGTGCTGGCGGGCGAGGGCCGCGGCCTGAAGGTCACGCAGGTGCGGCTCGGGCCGGCCCGCCTCACGCATTGCATGCGCTGGCTCGGGCTCGCCATGCGCTGCGTCGAGATCGCGGGCGAGTATGCGGGCCGGCGCGAGGGGTTCGGGATCCGCCTCGCGGACCGGGAGAGCGTCCAGCTCATGCTCGGCGGCCTCGCCATGGACATCGAGATCGGCCGGCTGCTCGTGATGCGGGCCGCCTGGGAGCTCGACCAGGGCCGCTTCGCCCGCAAGGAGGTCTCGATGGCGAAGATCCACGTCGCCAACGTGCTCGGCAAGGCGGCGGACACGGCCATCCAGATCAACGGCGCCCGGGGCTACTCGAAGGACACGGTCCTCGAGTGGATCTATCGCTACGCGCGGCAGGCCCGCCTGGTGGACGGGGCGGACGAGGTCCACCGCATGGTCCTGAACCGGCACCTGGTCGGCGAAGGGACCGGCTTCTGGCGCTGGCCGGTGGAGGAGAACGACGCGTGAACGTCAGTACCTAAGCGGACACTCGATCCTCCGCTCCGGCCTTGACGTCCGATTGGGCAGAGTTGGGCTGGCGAGGGCCGCGCGATCCAATCATAAGCGCGGCTCACGCTAGCACGTGATTACATCAGTCACGTCCCTGCCTTCATCAGGATCCCGACTAGGTGCCAGAACAAGACGCACGCGACAGCAATCGGTTGCTCGGCGCGCTGGAGCCCGAGAGCTTTCAACGACTGTCTCCTGCACTGGAACCGATCAAGTTCGAGCCTGGCCAGATCCTCGCGGCTCCGGGTCGGTCCTTCAGCCACGTCGTGTTCCATGCGACGGGCCTGACCTCGCTCCTGATCGGGCCGAACCGTCCGATCGGGGTCGAGGTCGGGATCGTGGGCCGGGACGGCATGGTGGGGCTGCCTGTGCTGTTCGGCACCCGCAACGGCCCGCAGGAGGCCGTGGTCCAGATCGGCGGCGAGGGCTGGCAGATCCCGGCCGAGGACTTCGCCCGCGCCCTGCGGGAGGACGAGAGCCTGCGCGGCGTCCTGCTGCGCTACGCCCATTGCATGATGATCCAGGTCGCCTCGACGGCCTGCGCCAACGCCCAGCTCTCCGTCGAGGAGCGGCTGGCGCGCTGGCTCCTCATGTGCCAGGCGCGGACGGACAGCCCCGAGATCCGCCTCACGCACGATTTCCTGGCCCGCATGCTCAACGTGCGGCGGCCCGGGGTCACGGTCGCGACCCACGTGCTCGAGGGCGAGGGCATGATCAAGGCGACCCGCGGCCGGATCACGGTGACGGACCGCGAGAAGCTGAAGGACTTCGCCGGGCCGTCCTACGGGCTGGCCGAGGCGGAATACGAGAGCCTGTTCCCGCGCCGGGAGGTCGCCTCCGCGGGCCGCTAGGCTCCGGTCGCGACGGCCGGGCGCCGGGCCGCCTCGGACGCACCCGCGTCCCGCACGGGTCGTCCGACGGCCGTCAGCCGAGGCCGGGCAGCAGCGCCGGTCCGGCCGCCTCGGCCACGGCGCCCGTGCGGACGAGGTTGCGGGCGATGACGAGGTCGGGCGCCATGTGGCGATCGTGGTCCAGCGTCGGCACCCGCGCCCGCAGCAGCGCCCGGACCCGCTCCAGCGGCGCGCTCGAGGCGAGCGGGGCGTGGAAGTCGCAGCCCTGGGCCGCCGCCAGCAGCTCGATGCCGATCACGCCGGCCAGGTTCTCGGCCATCGGCAGGAGGCGGCGCGCGCCGTGCGTCGCCATCGAGACGTGGTCCTCCTGGTTGGCCGAGGTCGGGATCGAGTCGACGCTCGCCGGGTAGGCGCGGCTCTTGTTCTCGGAGACGAGGGCCGCGGCCGTCACCTGCGGGATCATGAAGCCCGAGTTCAGGCCCGGCTGCGGCGTCAGGAAGGCCGGCAGGCGCGAGAGCACGGGATCGGTCAGCAGCGTGATGCGCCGTTCGGCGATGGAGCCGATCTCGCAGATCGCGAGCGCGATCTGGTCCGCCGCGAAGGCGACCGGCTCGGCGTGGAAGTTGCCGCCGGACAGCACCTCGCCCTCGCGGGCGAAGACGAGCGGATTGTCCGACACCCCGTCGGCCTCCGTCTCGAGCACGGTCGCGACCGCACGCAGGAGGTCGAGGCAGGCGCCCATCACCTGGGGCTGGCAGCGCAGGCAATAGGGATCCTGCACCCGGTCGTCGCCCGCGAGATGCGACTCCCGGATGGCGCTTCCGTCCATCAGGTCGCGGAGGCTCCGGGCGACGTCGATCTGGCCCGGGTGGCGGCGAAGGGCGTGGATGCGCGCGTCGAAGGGCGTGTCCGATCCGCGCGCGGCATCGGTCGAGAGCGCGCCCGTGACGAGCGCGGCCGCGAGCAGGCGCTCGGTCTCGAACAGCCCCGCGAGCGCGAGCGCCGTCGAGATCTGGGTGCCGTTGAGGAGCGCCAGCCCCTCCTTCGGGCCGAGCTCGAGCGGCGCGATCCCGGCGCCGGCCAGCGCCTCGGCGGCCGGACGGCGGCCGTCCGCCGTCTCGATCTCGCCCACGCCCATGAGGGCGGCGGTCAGGTGAGCGAGCGGCGCGAGGTCGCCCGAGGCGCCGACCGAGCCCTGCCCGGGAACGACGGGCACGAGCCCGGCATCGAGCGCCGCCGACAGCGTCTCGAGCGTCGACCAGCGGATGCCGGAGGCCCCCTGTCCCAGGCTCGCGATCTTCAGGGCCATGGCGAGCCGGACGACGTCGCGCGGCAGCGGCTCGCCGAGGCCGGCGGCGTGCGACAGGACGATGTTGCGCTGGAGCGTGGCGAGGTCGGCCTCCGCGATGCGGACGCTCGCGAGCTTCCCGAAGCCCGTGTTGATCCCGTAGACCGGATCGCCCTTGGCCACGATCGCCCGCACGGTCTCGGCCGCCGCCTCGACGGCCGGCCGGCAGCCCGCCTCGAGCGTCGCGCCGGCTCCCCGGTAGATCGCCCGCCAATCGGCGAGGCGCATGCGGCCGGGCTGCAGGGTGACGGTCACGGACGCTCTCCGGCTCAGGCGCGCAGCCTGTTCTCGAAGCGGCTGATGACCCGAACGAGCGGCCACAGCAAGGCGAGATAGAGGGCAGCGGCGAAGATGAGCGGCGACGCGTTGTAGGTCAGCGAGCGGGCCATGTCGGCCGAATAGAGCAGCTCGGGCAGGGCGACCACGCTGGCCAGCGAGGTCAGCTTCACGGCCTCGACGGAGTTCGACAGGAGGTCCGGCAGGACGTTCCGCACGGCCTGCGGGAGGATCACGGCGGTCAGCGTCTGGGCGGGCGTGAGGCCGGTCGAGCGGGCGGCCTCGCCCTGCCCGCGTCCGACGCTGCCGAGGCCGGCCCGGAAGATCTCGCCGTAATAGCTCGACGTGTTGAGGAAGAAGGCGAGTGCCACCGCCGTGAGCGGCGACAGACGGATGCCCGCGAAGGGCAGGCCCGCATAGACGAAGATGAGGAGGACCAGGGGCGGCACGGCGCGGAAGAGGTCCACCGTGACGATGGCGGGCCAGCGCAGCCACCGGCTCGGCGCCGTGGACAGGAGCGCGGCCCCGAGCCCGCCGACGAGGCCGAGCGGGATCACGATCGCGCAGAGCAGCAGCGTCGTGCCGAAGCCGCGCCAGATCAGCGGCGCGGCCTGGGCCATGATGCCGAGATCGAAGAACTGCTCGCGCAGCGCCTCCATCAGGCCCGCCTCCAGGCGAAGCGCCGTTCGAGCGCCCGCCCCGCGACGACGACGGGCACGAAGAGGAGCATGTAGGCGATCGCGCCCAGCGTGAGCGGGGTCGCGTTGCCGGAGAAGGACTGGGCGGTCGTCGACTGGTTCAGGATCTCGGCGACGCCGATGACGCTGCCGAGCGCCGTGTTCTTCGTGATGGCGATGGTGCGGTTGGTGAGCGGCGGGATCGCGAGCCGGATCGCCTGCGGCAGGATCACGGCCCCGAGCGTGCCGGCGAAGCCGATCCCGGTCGAGCGCGCGGCCTCCCATTGCCCCGCCGGCACGGACTTGATGCCGGCCCACAGGATCTCCTCCGCGAAAGCGGCCAGGACGAGGCTCAGCACGAGCCAGAGCACCGCGAAGGACGG
>JAEUAC010000113.1 GCA_019695455.1 Methylorubrum extorquens
GAGCCCGCCGACCCGGAGGCCGGCCGCAAGACCGCCATGCCGGGCGGCCTCCTGATCATGGGCACCGAGCGGCACGAGAGCCGCCGCATCGACAACCAGCTCCGCGGCCGCTCGGGCCGGCAGGGCGATCCCGGTCGGTCGAAGTTCTACCTCTCGCTCCAGGACGACCTGATGCGGATCTTCGGGTCCGAGCGGATGGACGGCATGCTTGTGAAGCTCGGCCTCAAGGAGGGCGAGGCCATCGTCCATCCCTGGATCAACCGGGCCGTCGAGAAGGCGCAGCAGAAGGTCGAGGCGCGCAACTTCGACATCCGCAAGAACATCCTCAAATACGACAACGTCATGAACGACCAGCGAAAGGTCGTCTTCGAGCAGCGTCGCGAGTTCATGGGCGAGGAGACCGTCCGCGACACGATCGACGAGATGCGCCACGGCGTCGTGGACGACCTCGTGGCGACCCATGTCGGCGCGGACGCCTATCCCGAGCAATGGGACATGGCGGGCCTGCGCGAGGCCATCGGCGCGAACCTGAACCTCGACGAGCCGGTCGAGGACTGGGCCAAGGAAGAGGGCATCGCCGACGACGAGATCCGCGAGCGCCTGCGCAAGGCGGCCGACGCGGGCTATGCGGAGCGGATCGAGCGCAACTCGCCGGAGGTGATGACCTATGTCGAGAAGCAGGTCCTCCTGCAGTCGCTCGACCATCTCTGGCGCGAGCACCTGGTCACGCTGGACCACCTGCGCCAGGTGATCGGCTGGCGCGGCTACGCCCAGCGCGACCCGCTGAACGAGTACAAGAGCGAGGCCTTCGACCTCTTCAACACCATGATCGGCCGCCTGCGCGAGCAGGTGACGGGCCAGCTCATGCGGATCGAGGTCATGTTCCAGGACCCGCCGGACCAGCCCGACCTGCCGCCGATGTTCGGCGAGCACCTCGACCCGGCGACGGGCGAGAACGAGTTCGGCTCGGGCCACAACACGGGCTCGTTCGGGGGCGCCGGCGGGGCGCTGGGCTACGCCGCGACCGCGCTCTCGGGCGACACGGCCGTGATGGAGCGCGACCCCCAGGACGAGTCGACCTGGGGCCGCGTCGGCCGCAACGAGGCCTGCCCCTGCAATTCGGGCAAGAAGTACAAGCACTGCCACGGCCGCTTCGTGGTGTGACGCGCTCGCGCGGCGTGTGCCGGCGCACCTAGGGCAGGTTGTCGCACCCGCGTCATCTGCTTACGCTCTCCTCAATCAAGACGGGGGGCGCGCCATGCCGGTCAATTGGGATCAGAAGTTCAAGGCGGAATACGACTACGCCAAGTCCTTCCTGGGTCAGCCCGAATCCTTCGACGCCGGCTGGCAGGCGCTCGTCCGACGCCTGCACAAGATGATGGACGACGGCGGCCCGTCGTCCGGCGAGGCCGACGCGCTGACGCGCCTGCGGGCGAAGGTGAAGGAGGGCGACGCGACCCTGCTCGGCCACAAGACGATCGGCATGGACCAGGGCATCCTCCAGGCCGCGAAGGCCTGGTCCAAGACGAACAGCGCCACCCTGGACGACCAGGCGAAGATGCGGGCGGCGGCGCTGAAGCTGCTCTGCCACCTCTACATGGTCCAGCGCTCCGGCAACCGCACCATCTGGGTCGAATCGGTGCCGAAGGCGTTCCGCGCCTGGCCGACGGACGACATCTTCAGCCGGGCGAATTCCGTCGACGCGCTGCGCGTCCTCCTCCGGTCGGACGACGAGCATTTCACGCGGGAGGACCGCAAGCATCTGTCGGCGGCGTCGGCCCACGGCCTCGCCTGGTGCCAGAAGACCCTGATGGTGCTGGCGAGCGCCTCCGGCGCCGGCAAGGCGAAGACCCCGTCGAAGGCCGGCCTCCACGCCCGGGGCGTCGTGAAGCGCTGGTTCGCCGATCCGGCGACGACGGAGGCGGAGCTCGACGTCTTCATCGACAGCCTGACCATCGGCTTCAAGAAGGTCCTGGCGAAGTTCACGCGCGGCAAGCTGATCCTGACCGATTGGGTGCCGTTCAGGAGCAAGGCCGACGCGGCCGAGCAGAGCTGGTTCGACGCCGAGGCCTTCACGTTCCGGTCGGAGTTCGAGGGACTGGACGTGGTCTACGTCGAGTCGAACTTCTTCGTGAACAACGCCGGCAACGTCCTCAAGGGGCAGAAGAACTGGACGCGGATCATCGTCCACGAGCTGACGCACCTCGCGGCCGGCACCATCGACGTCAACATCGGCAACGCCCGCTACGCCTGGTACGGCATCGGCCCGCATGCCGGGTTCAAGGGATCGGACGCGGTGAAGAACGCCGACAGCTGGGCCTTCTTCGCCGCCGATTGCGGCGGCGCCCTCACGGACGGCGAGCGCGCGGTCGCGCTGAAGATCGTCTGATGTCCGTCGCCCTCGCGCTGGCGCTGGCGACCGCCCTCTCCGGCCCGGCCCCGGCCGGGCCCCTTCCACAGACCGGACCAGCAAAGGACAGGATCGTCATGAGCCAGGCGCCTCAGGGAAGCCGACCGCCGCCGCCGCGGCTCCAGCCCGTCACGCGCGACGGCGTGCGCTACGAGGAGGACATGGAGAGCAGCCGGCACGGCGGCACCGGCCGGGGCGGCTACCTCGTGGCTACGAACGCGGCGACGGGGGAGCGCCTCTGGTCCGTCGAGGTGTACCACGTGCCCGCCGCGGGACCCGGGGCGCCGGGCGAGACGAGCCGTCACTTTCGGTCGCTCTCCCCGGCCCGGGACGGCGCCGCGGTGGCGATCGAGGACGAGGCGGGCGGACGCTACCTCGTCGACCTCGCGACGCGGACCGTGACCGTGGACCAGGCGCCGCCGAGCGGCGAGGCCGCGCCGCCGCCGCAGAAGCCGAAGCCGAAGCCCTGAGGGGCTATTCGGCGCCCGGCACGATGCGCAGGTCGCGCTCGACGCCCCCGGCCAGCGCGTCGAGCGCCGCCTTGTAGGCGGGGCTGTCATGGGTCGCGATCGCGGCCTCGACGCTGTCGAACTCGATGAGCACGATGCGCTGGTCGAGGCCGGCCTCGTAGGTCTTCGCAGGCATGCCGCGGGCGAGGAAGCGGCCGCCGCCGGCCTGGATGGCCGGGCCCGCGAGCGTCGCGTAGGCGGCGAGCTTGTCCGGGTCCGAGACGGAGCGGTAGCAGGAGATCCAGTAGGCCTTGGCCACGGCGACACCCTCGATGCGACCGCCCGGCGGCCGGAACCGGCACGTCGCCGGCCCGAGGGTTGTCGGATCGGGGCCGGCCGGCGTCAACCGGCCGGGCGCGGCTCAGATGGCCATGCGGGTCTCGGCGTCGGCGGGCTCGCGCAGCACGTAGCCGCGGCCCCACACGGTCTCGATGTAGTTCTTGCCCTGCGAGGCGTTCGCCAGCTTCTTGCGCAGCTTGCAGATGAACACGTCGATGATCTTCAGCTCGGGCTCGTCCATGCCGCCGTAGAGATGGTTCAGGAACATCTCCTTTGTGAGCGTCGTGCCCTTTCGGAGCGAGAGGAGTTCCAGCATCTGGTACTCCTTGCCCGTGAGGTGGACGCGGGAGCCCGAGACCTCGACCGTCTTCGTGTCGAGGTTCACGATGAGGTCCGCCGTCGTGATGACGGACTGGGCGTGGCCCTTCGAGCGGCGCACGATCGCGTGGATGCGGGCGACGAGCTCGTCCTTGTGGAACGGCTTGGTCAGGTAGTCGTCGGCCCCGAAGCCGAGACCCTTCACCTTGTCCTCGATGCCGGCCATGCCGGACAGGATGAGGATCGGCGTCTTGACCTTGGCGACGCGAAGCGTGCGCAGGACCTCGTAGCCCGACATGTCGGGCAGGTTCAGGTCCAGGAGGATGATGTCGTAATCGTAGAGCTTGCCGAGGTCGATGCCTTCCTCGCCGAGATCCGTCGTGTAGACGTTGAAGTTCTCGGACTTCAGCATCAGCTCGATGCTTCGCGCGACCGCGTTGTCGTCTTCCACAAGAAGTACGCGCATGGAGTTCCCCAGCCTAGCCCCAAGGCTAAAGGGCCAATGATATCGGTTCGTCCGTCGCAGCCCTGCCGACGAACGCACCGCTCGATCCGACTCGCGACGCTAGAGAACCTTGGTTAACAAAGGCTGATTCCTTCGCGCAAGCACCCGGATGCAACGCCGGTCCGCAACGAGGGACGCGAGCCTCGGCCCACCTCCGGTTCCCCGAATCCCGGGGATCGGCCCCGCACCCGCCCTTGGGGGACGGTCGCGAGAGCCCCAATGTTTAACGAGACGGGTAAACAGGAGGTTGACGAGGCGACATGGCTGGAAACCTTCCGGGCGAAAGTCTGGCGCGGGCGGCCGCGGCGCTCCGGGCCATCGAGCGGGTGCCCGTGTACGGCCGGGTCGCGGCGGTGCGCGGGCTCCTGGTCGAGATCGCCGGCCCCGTCTCCGCCATGCAGGTCGGCGGCCGCATCGACGTCCAGGTGGATGCCGCGACCGAGATCGCCTGCGAGATCATCGGCTTCTCGGGCGACCGGGCGCTCGCGATGCCGTTCGGCTCGCTCCAGGGCGTGCGCCGCGGCTGCATGGCCCGCGTCGCGAGCGCGGCCTCGGGCGTGCGCCCCTCCCGCGCCTGGCTCGGCCGCGTGGTGGACGCGCTGGGCCGCCCCGTGGACGGCAAGGCGCCGCCGCCGGAGGGCGCGGTGCTCTATCCGTTCCGGGCCGATCCGCCGGCGGCGCACGGCCGTCGCCGCGTCGGCGCGCCGCTCGACCTCGGCATCCGGTCGATCAACACCTTCATCACGGCCGCGAGCGGCCAGCGCATGGGCATCTTCGCGGGATCCGGCGTCGGCAAGTCGGTCCTCCTGTCCATGATGGCGCGCGCCACGAAGGCCGACGTCGCCATCATCGGCCTCGTCGGCGAGCGGGGCCGCGAGGTGCAGGAATTCCTCCAGGACGACCTCGGCGAGGCGGGCCTGGCGCGCTCGGTCGTCGTCGTCGCGACCTCCGACGAGCCGGCCCTGATGCGGCGCAACGCGGCCTACCTGACGCTGTCGCTGGCCGAGTTCTTCCGCGACCAGGGCGCCTCCGTGCTGTGCATGATGGATTCCGTCACGCGCTTCGCCATGGCCCAGCGCGACATCGGTCTCGCGGCGGGCGAGCCGCCGACCGCGAAGGGCTACACGCCGACCGTCTTCGGCGAGCTGCCGCGGCTCCTCGAGCGGGCGGGTCCCGGGACCGGCGACGGCACCATCACGGGGCTGTTCACCGTCCTCGTCGAGGGCGACGACCACAACGAGCCGGTCGCCGACGCCGTGCGGGGCATCCTCGACGGCCACATCGTCATGACGCGCGAGATCGCCGAGCGGGGCCGCTACCCGGCCATCAACATCCTGCGCTCCGTCTCGCGCACCATGCCGCGATCCTGCGACCCGGCCTACCTGCCGGTGGTGCAGCGCGCCCGCCGCATCCTCGCCACCCATGCCGACATGGAGGAGCTGATCCGTCTCGGCGCATACCGGGCCGGGGCCTCGGCGGAGGTCGACGAGGCCGTCGCCCTGATGCCACAGCTCGAGGCGTTCCTCGGCCAGCGTAAGGAAGAGTCAACCTCCATCCCGGATGGTTACCGTCGCCTGGCCGAGATCGTCGGCGGTCCCTGACGGACCTCATCGCCGCCGGGCACGCGTGGAGTTCGCATACCCATGAAGTCGCGGGAGACGCTGATCCGCCTGAAACGCTTCCAGCTCGACGAGAAGCGCAAGCGGGTGTCCCAGATCGAAGGCATGATCGCCGAGTTCGCCCGCATGGCGGGCGACCTCGAGCGCGAGGTCGCGGCCGAGGAGCACCGGGCCGGCATCTCGGACCTCGCCCATTTCGCCTATCCGACCTACGCCAAGGCGGCCCGGACGCGGCGCGAGAACCTGATCCGCTCGGCCGACGAGCTGAAGACCCAGCTCGAGGACGCCCAGGCCGAGCTCGGCGAGGCCTTCGAGGCCCTGAAGAAGGTCGAGATCCTGGAGAACCGCGAGCGCGGCGCGGAGCGCGTGGCCGAATCGGCCCGCGAGCAGGCCGTCATGAACGACCTGGGGCTCGCCCGCGCCATGCGGGCCTGACGGCGGGACGCGGCCCGCCGCGCCTCAGAGGATCGGCAGGTCGGGCGCCGCGTCGCGCGGCATCCGGCCGGTCAGGCGCGGATCGTCCGCGATCTCGACCGCCCGCAGGTAGGGCCGCAGCCCCGCCCGGCGATAGAAGCGCAGGGCCGCCGGATGGTCGAGCGTGCAGGTGTGGAGCCACAGGCGGTCGACCGGGCGCAGGAAGGCCCGGGCGACGCCCTCGGCGACGAGGACCCGCCCCCGGCCCGCGCCGCCCTGCCCCGG
>JAEUAC010000406.1 GCA_019695455.1 Methylorubrum extorquens
GAACGGGGACGCTTCCTCGCGCCGCCGATGGTAGCGTCCGTGAAGCGGGCGGTGGCCGATGGGGAGCAGGCGCTGCTCTTCCTCAACCGCCGCGGCTATGCCCCGCTGACGCTCTGCAGCGCCTGCGGCCACCGCTACCAGTGCCGGAACTGCTCGACCTGGCTGGTGGAGCACCGTTTCCGCAAGGCGCTGGTCTGCCACCATTGCGGCTACACCGAGCGCAAGCCCGAGGCCTGCGTCGAATGCGGGGCCTTCGACCACCTCACCCCCTGCGGTCCCGGCGTGGAGCGCATCGCCGAGGAGGTCGCGACGCTGTTTCCCGACGCGCGCCGCATCGTGCTCTCCTCCGACTTCCCCGGCGGCACGGAACGGCTGCGGCGGGAGCTCGCGTCCGTCGCCGCCGGCGAGGCCGACATCGTGGTCGGGACGCAGCTCGTCGCCAAGGGCCACAACTTCCCCAACATGACGCTGGTCGGCGTGCTGGACGCCGATATCGGCCTCACGTCCGGCGATCCGCGCGCGTCGGAGCGCACCTTCCAGCTCCTGCAGCAGGTGACGGGCCGGGCCGGCCGCGGCGCCAAGGCGGGCCGCGCGCTGGTCCAGACCTGGCAGCCGGAGCATCCCGTGATCGCGGCCCTGCTGTCCGGCGACGCGGAGCGGTTCTACGCGGAGGAGACCGCCGCCCGGGAGGCCGCCGGCCTGCCGCCCTTCGGCCGGCTCGCGGCGCTCGTCGTGTCCGCGACCGACCGGGCCGCCGCCGAGGCGCATGGCCGCGCCCTCGCCCGCGCCTCCGATCCGCCGCCCGGCGTGCAGGTACTCGGCCCGGCCGAGGCCCCCCTGGCCCTGATCCGCGGCCGCTACCGCTTCCGCCTCCTGGTGAAGACGGCGCGCGACGTGAACATCCAGGCCTATCTGCGCGCCTGGATCGCCCGCACGGACAAGCCCCGCGGGTCGGTCCGCGTCGCCGTCGACGTGGATCCGATGAGCTTCCTGTGAGGCGATCGCCCGCGTGGGACGTCGCCCCGCCTCACCCGTCGCCGAGGCGGATCTGGCAGGGGCGCGGCCTGCCGCCCTTGGTCGGGGTCTGCGCGCCGGCGAGCACGCCGCCCCGGCCCGTGATCTCGCCCGTGTAGCGGGCCGCGTAGCTGCCGGCGGCCGAGCCCGACAGCGTCAGGACCCGGCCGGCGAGGCGCCCCGTTCCCACCTCCGTCGGCCCGGCGCCGACCTTGACCCGGTAGGAGGCCCGGCCGTCGGGCCCGAGCTCGACCGGGAAGGTCGCGCGCTCGCGACCGCCGCTCCCGACCGCGTCGCACACGATGGCGGCCGGGAAGACGCCCTGCGCCTGGGCGAGGGCCGGCGGCGCCGCGGCCGACAGGGAGACGGCCGCGAGGAAGGCGAGGGGATGGCGCATGGCTCGACCATTAAGCCTGCCGCGCTCCGGTGTCATGACCGACGTCGTGCGGGGGCTCGGCGCCTTGCGGGTGGAGCCGCGGCCATGCTAGGGCCAAGCACGGTCGCGGGACGCTCCTTCGGGAGCCGCGGGCCGACGCATTCTCATGACCTGACGGGCTCGACCACGCCGCTCCGGCCGGTGGTGAACCTTCGCAGACGGGTGGCAGGTGGCAGGAACAGGAACCGTTGACGGACCGGGCGTATCCGGTGTCGCCGGGCGCTACGCTTCGGCCTTGTTCGAGCTGGCCCAGGAGGCGAACAGCCTCGACGCCGTCGCGAACGACCTCGCAACGTTCGACCGGATGATCGCCGAGAGCCCGGACCTCGCGCGGCTCGTGAAGAGCCCGGTCTTCACGGCCGAGGAGCAGGTCGCGGCCGTGACGGCCCTTCTCGCGAAGGCGGGGATCGGCGGCCTCGCCGCGAACCTCGTCCGGCTCGTCGCCCAGAAGCGGCGCCTCTTCGTGCTGCCCGAGATGATCCGGGGCTACCGGGACCTCGTGGCGCGCTCGCGCGGCATCGTGGCGGCGACCGTCACGGTCGCCGAGGCGCCCTCGCCCAAGATTCTCGACGACATCAAGGCCGCGATCCGCGACATGGCGGGCTCGGACGTGGATGTCGGCGTGAAGGTGGACCCGTCCCTGATCGGCGGCCTGGTCGTGAAGATCGGCTCCCGGATGGTCGACGCGTCGCTCAAGACGAAACTGAACCAGATACGCATCGCTATGAAAGAGGCCCGGTAATGGATATCCGCGCCGCCGAGATCTCGGCGATCCTGAAGGAGCAGATCAAGAACTTCGGTTCCGAAGCCGAGGTGACGGAAGTCGGCCAGGTGCTGTCGGTCGGCGACGGCATCGCGCGCTGCTACGGTCTCGACAACGTCCAGGCGGGCGAGATGGTCGAGTTCGAATCCGGCGTGCAGGGCATGGCCCTGAACCTCGAGACCGACAACGTCGGCATCGTCATCTTCGGCTCCGACCGCGAGATCAAGGAAGGCCAGACGGTCAAGCGCACGGGCGCCATCGTCGAGGTGCCGGTCGGCAAGGGCCTGCTCGGCCGCGTCGTCGACGCGCTCGGCAACCCGATCGACGGCAAGGGCCCGATCGTCTCCTCCGAGATGCGGCGCGTGGACGTGAAGGCGCCGGGCATCATCCCGCGCAAGTCCGTGCACGAGCCGATGGCGACGGGCCTCAAGGCCGTCGACGCCCTGATCCCGATCGGCCGCGGCCAGCGCGAGCTGATCATCGGCGACCGCCAGACGGGCAAGTCGGCGATCGCCCTCGACACGATCCTGAACCAGAAGCCCTCGCACGCCTCCTCCGACGAGAGCACCAAGCTCTATTGCGTCTACGTCGCCATCGGGCAGAAGCGCTCGACGGTCGCGCAGTTCGTGAAGACGCTCGAGGAGAACGGCGCGCTCGAATACTCGATCATCGTGGCCGCCACCGCGTCCGATCCGGCGCCCATGCAGTTCCTGGCGCCCTTCTCGGGCTGCGCCATGGGCGAGTTCTTCCGCGACAACGGCATGCATGCCGTGATCACCTACGACGACCTGTCCAAGCAGGCCGTCGCGTACCGCCAGATGTCGCTGCTGCTGCGCCGTCCCCCGGGCCGCGAGGCCTATCCGGGCGACGTCTTCTACCTGCACTCGCGCCTCTTGGAGCGCGCGGCCAAGATGTCCGACGCGAACGGGGCGGGTTCGCTGACCGCGCTGCCGATCATCGAGACGCAGGCGAACGACGTGTCCGCCTACATCCCGACCAACGTGATCTCGATCACGGACGGGCAGATCTTCCTGGAGACGGACCTGTTCTACCAGGGCATCCGGCCGGCCGTGAACGTCGGTCTCTCGGTCTCGCGCGTCGGCTCCGCCGCGCAGACGAAGGCGATGAAGAAGGTGGCCGGCAAGATCAAGGGCGAGCTCGCGCAGTATCGCGAGATGGCGGCCTTCGCGCAGTTCGGCTCCGACCTCGACGCCTCCACCCAGCGCCTCCTCAACCGCGGCTCGCGGCTGACGGAGCTCCTGAAGCAGCCGCAATTCTCGCCGCTGAAGATGGAGGAGCAGGTCGCGGTCATCTATGCCGGCGTGAACGGCTACCTGGACGCGCTGCCCGTCGCCAAGGTGCGGGCCTTCGAGGACGGGCTCCTGTCGCTCATCCGCACGAAGCACGTCGACCTCCTGGAGGCGATCCGCACGTCGAAGGACCTGTCCTCCGACAGCGAGGCGAAGCTCAAGGGCATCGTCGAAGGCTTCGCGAAGTCGTTCACCTGACCACGCCGTCATGGCCGGGCTCGTCCCGGCCATCCATGAACGCCCGGAGCGACGCGTCGGCGACGCGACAAGCCGGGCCTCGCCCGGGCATGACGGGCTAGAAGGCAGGGCCGAGGATGCCGTCGCTCAAGGATCTCCGTAACCGCATCGCCTCCGTGAAGGCGACGCAGAAGATCACCAAGGCCATGCAGATGGTCGCGGCCGCGAAGCTGCGCCGCGCGCAGACCGCCGCCGAGGCCGCCCGCCCCTTCGCGGAGCGGATGACGGCCGTGATGGCGAACCTGTCCGGCGGGCTGGTGGTCGGGCCCGACACGCCGCGGCTGCTAGCCGGGACGGGCCGGGACGCGGTCCACCTCCTCGTCGTCTGCACGGCCGAGCGCGGCCTGTGCGGCGCGTTCAACTCCTCCATCGCGCGCCTCGCGCGCGACCACGCCGTTCGCCTCATGAACGAGGGCAAGACGGTCAAGATCCTCTGCGTCGGCAAGAAGGGCCACGACGTCCTGCGCCGGCAGTTCGAGCGCCAGATCATCGAGCTGGTCGACTTCCGGTCCGTGAAGCAGATGAGCTACGAGCAGGCCGACCTCGTCGCCGGCAAGGTGCTGACGCTGTTCGACGAGGGGCAGTTCGACGTCGCGACCGTGTTCTTCTCCCGGTTCCGCTCGGTCATCCAGCAGATCCCGACGGCCCAGCAGATCATCCCGGCCGAGATCGTGGCCGGCTCGGCCGGAGCGACGGACGCCGTCTACGAATACGAGCCCGACGAGGGCGAGATCCTCGCCGCGCTGCTGCCCCGCAACGTGACGGTGCAGATCTTCCGCGCTCTCCTCGAGAACGCGGCCTCCGAGCAGGGTGCCCGCATGTCCGCCATGGACAACGCCACCCGGAACGCCGGCGACATGATCAAGAAGCAGACGCAGACCTACAACAGGTCGCGTCAGGCCATGATCACGAAGGAACTCATCGAAATCATCTCGGGCGCCGAGGCGCTCTGACCGCAAAGGGATAGACAGATGTCAGCCGCGCTCGCCACCCCTCCCGCCCGCGTCGCCACGGGCCACATCACGCAGGTCATCGGCGCCGTCGTCGACGTCCGGTTCGACGGCCACCTGCCCGAGATCCTGAACGCGCTCGAGACCCAGAACCAGGGCGGCCGCCTCGTCCTCGAAGTGGCCCAGCAGCTCGGCGAATCCACCGTCCGCTGCATCGCCATGGACACGTCCGAAGGCCTCGTCCGCGGCCAGCCGGTCACGGACACGGGCGCGCCGATCCGCGTGCCCACCGGCCTCGGCACGCTCGGCCGCATCATGAACGTCATCGGCGAGCCCGTGGACGAGGCGGGCCCGATCCCGACCACCGGCCTGCGCGCCATCCACCAGCCCGCGCCCTCCTACGCCGAGCAGGCGACCGAGGCCGAGATCCTGGTCACGGGCATCAAGGTCGTCGACCTCCTGGCGCCCTACGCGAAGGGTGGCAAGATCGGCCTCTTCGGCGGCGCCGGCGTCGGCAAGACCGTGCTGATCATGGAGCTCATCAACAACGTCGCCAAGGCGCACGGCGGGTATTCGGTGTTCGCCGGCGTCGGCGAGCGGACCCGCGAGGGCAACGACCTCTATCACGAGATGATCGAGTCCGGCGTGAACAAGCACGGCGGCGGCGAGGGCTCCAAGTGCGCCCTGG
>JAEUAC010000069.1 GCA_019695455.1 Methylorubrum extorquens
CGAGCCGCCGGCGGCGCCGCGCACGCCGCGTCCGCCGACCGACGGCGGCTTCGACGCGCTGATGCCGGCCTCCGACGGCCGTCCGCAGATGCTCCGCCCCTTCGATGCGCTGGAGATCGGCCGGACCGACATCCTCGGCGAGCACGTCTTCGGGCGCGACGAGATCGTGCGCTTCGCCCGCGCCTTCGATCCGCAGCCCTTCCACCTCGACGAGGCGGCGGCGGCGCGATCCCATTTCGGGCGGCTCGCCGCGTCGGGCTGGCAGACGGCCGCGACCTGGATGCGCCTGCTCGTCCGGGCCCGCAACGCGGCGGCCGAGGAGGCGCGCGCCGAAAGCCTCGCGATCCCCCGCTTCGGCCCGTCGCCCGGCTTCACCGACCTGCGCTGGCTTCGGCCGGTCCATGTGGGCGACGCGATCCGCTTCGCGACGACGCTCGCGTCGAAGCGGCCGAGCGGCACCCGCCCGGGCTGGGGGCTGACCTTCAGCCACAACACGGGCTGGAACCAGCACGGCGAGAAGGTCTTCGAGTTCTCCGGCGGGGGCTTCGTCGCCCTCGACCCGGCGACCGCCTGACGCGATCAGGCGAGCGCGAAGATCTCGCGCGGCTCGGCCACGCCGGGCAGCGCCTGCCGGCCGAGGCTCCGCACCGGCGCCCCGCAGCATCGCGCGAAATCGGCCGACATGAGGAGCGGCAGCCCGAACCTGTCGCACAGCCGCTCGATGCGCGAGCATTCGTTCACGGCGGGCCCGATCACCGTGAAGTCGAGCCGCGAGCCCGCGCCGATGTTGCCGTAGAAGACCTCGCCCCGGTGCAGCGCGATGTCGAGGTCGAGCGGCTCCTCCCCGGGAAGGCTCGCATTCACGGCCGCGTTGCGTCGCAGCGCCTCGTGCGCGGCGGCGAGAGCGGCCCGGCAGGCCGTCGACGGGTCGCCGTGCTCGATCGCGAAGGTGGCGAGCAGGCCGTCGCCCAGGAACTTCAGCACCTCGCCGCCTTGCTCCTCCACGGGCTCGGCCATGGCGGCGAGATGGTGGCCCAGCCGCGCGACGAGCCCGGTGCCGGCCCGGTCGGCGAGCCGCGTGAAGCCGCGCAGGTCCGCGAAGACGATCGCGGCGGGCATGATGTGCCCTTCGCCCCGTCGGATCTCGCCGCTCAGGATGCGGGCGCCCGCGCGCCGCCCGATGTAGCGGCCGAGGATCTCGTCCACGAGGAAGGTGGTGGCGAAGCGCAGGGCGGACAGACCGAGGAGGGGCGCGAGACGGGCGAACCCGGCGATCTGGTCGGGAGCGAAGCCGGCGGGCGAATCGGAGGCGAACGAGATCGCGGCGCCGCGCATGATGCGGGTCACGTCCTGGTCGTAGGAGACGAGATGCGCGAGGTAGTCGGTCACGCCTTCGGCCGCGAGGCGGTCCAGGATGGCGAAGCCGGTGCGCCCGGACGCCTCGAGCGGGTACCAGCGGCGCGTCATGACGTCGTCGTCGAGCATCGCCTTGAAGGGGGAATGCTGGAAGTCGTCGGGGCCGTCGTCGTGACGGATGCCCGTTCCGGCATAGCCCTCCAGCCGATCCCAGGTGGCGACGCCGGCCCGCAGCTCCGGCGACACCATCGGCATCGCGATGAAGATGCGGCGGAGCGGCAGGCCCGTCCGGCACAGCCGCTCGCCGACGCCCTCCAGGACCGATTGCAGCGTGCCGGCCGAGAGGCTCTGGTCGATGATCCAGTCGCCGAGTTCGGCGTCGAACCGGTGGGTCGACGGCGCGGCATCCGTCACGCGGGGCGGTCCCCGAACAGGCCGCGCAGGCCGTCCCGGCTCGCGGGCGCGATGCCGCGCTCGGTGATCAGCCCCGTGACGAGGCGCGCCGGCGTCACGTCGAAGGCGGGGTTCGCGGCCGGGCTGCCGGGCGCGGCGATCTCGACCGTGACGATCGCGCCGTCGGCGGCCCGGCCCGTCATGTGCGTGACCTCCCGGGCGCTCCGCTCCTCGATGGGGATCTCGCGCACGCCGTCGGACAGCGTCCAGTCGATCGTGGAGGCGGGCAGCGCCGCGTAGAAGGGCACGCCGTTGTCGTGGGCGGCGAGCGCCTTCAGGTAGGTGCCGATCTTGTTGGCGACGTCGCCCGTGGCCGTGGTCCGGTCGGAGCCGACGATGCAGAGATCCACCTGGCCGTGCTGCATCAGGTGTCCGCCGGCATTGTCGGCCACGATCGTGTGGCCGATGCCCTGCTGGCCGAGCTCGAAGGCCGTCAGCGCCGCACCCTGGTTGCGGGGACGGGTCTCGTCCACCCAGACATGGACGGGCACGCCTCGCGCGTGCGCGACGTAGACGGGCGCGAGCGCGGTGCCCCAATCCACCGTCGCGAGCCAGCCGGCGTTGCAATGCGTGAGCACGTTCACGGTGCGGCCGGTGCGCTCGTGCGCCTCCCGGATCAGGCTCGCGCCATGCTCCCCGATGGCGCGGCAGGTCGCGACGTCCTCGTCCGCCATGGTGGCGGCCATCCGGTAGGCGGCCGCGACCCGGTCGTTGACGTCGGGCGCGAGCAGGGCGGCCGCCATGCGGTCGAGCGCCCAGCGGAGGTTCACGGCGGTCGGGCGCGTCGCCGCCAGGGTCTCGACCGCCCGGCGGAGGCCGTCCTCGGACGCGTCCTCCCGCATGGCGAGCGCCAGCCCGTAGGCGGCCGTCACGCCGATGAGGGGCGCGCCCCGCACGATCATGGAGCGGATCGCCTCCGCCGCGTCGGCGAGGCTCGCGAGCCGCACGGTCGCGACCGCGTGCGGCAGCCGCGTCTGGTCGATGACCTCGACGCCCGCGCCGTCCTCGGCGAGCCAGATCGTGCGGGTGGGGCGGCCGTGGATGTTCATGCGGGAGGCGCCTTGCTGCGGGCGTGAGGGGCCTCGATAGCGCGCCCGCGCGGGAACGCGAAGGACCGATCCGATCGCGCCGCGGCGCCGGGCCGCGACGCTCCGAGGGCGGATCGTGCCGCGCTCCTCCCGCCGACCGGGAGCCGCGGCCCTCAGTGGCCCTCGAAGCTGATGAGCGAGCGCACCTCGACGCCGTCGGCGCGGAGCTTCTCGGCGCCGCCGAGTTCCGGCAGGTCGATGACGAAGCAGGCGGCCACGATCTCGGCGCCGATCTGGCGCAGCAGCTTCACGGCGGCGGTCGCGGTGCCGCCGGTCGCGATCAGGTCGTCGACCAGCACGACGCGCTCGCCGCGCACGAGCGCGTCGGCGTGCATCTCGATTTCGTCCTCGCCGTATTCGAGCAGGTAGGAGACGCGCACGGTGGCGTGCGGGAGCTTGCCCTTCTTGCGGATCGGCACGAAGCCGGCCGAGAGCTGGTGCGCGACGGCGCCGCCCAGGATGAAGCCGCGCGCCTCGATGCCCGCCACCTTGTCGGCCCGGCCGCCCGCATAGGGGTGCACGAGCTCGTCGACCGCCCGCCGGAAGCCGCCGGCATCGCCGAGCAGCGTCGTGATGTCCCGGAACATGATGCCGGGCTTCGGATAATCCGGGATCGTCCGGATGAGGTCGCGGAGGCTCTTCGAGGGGTCGGTCATCGGGTTGCCATGACAGAGGAGCGGGCCCGTTCCAAGCCCGGCGTGGTCGGACGGGGCGCGCGGTCCGGCGTCAGCGGCCGAGCACGCGGCCCGCGACGGCGTCGAGCTTGGCGAGCAGCGCCGGATCGCGCGACGCCGGAGCCGTTATGATGGCATGGTCCAGCGCCCGGTCCGAGCCGGCCGGGCAGGGCTCGTGTTCGGCCGGGAAGTCGCGGGCGAGGCGGGCGACGAGCCGGGCCGCGGCACCCGCGTTCTGCTGGGCGACCGCGATGACGGAGGCGACGTCGACCGCGTCGTGGCTCGGATGCCAGCAGTCGAAATCCGTCACCATGGCGATGGTGGCGTAGGTGATCTCCGCCTCGCGGGCGAGCTTCGCTTCGGGCATGTTGGTCATGCCGATGACGTCGTAGCCGGCGGCCTTGTAGGTCAGGGACTCGGCGAGGCTCGAGAATTGCGGCCCCTCCATGCAGAGATAGGTGCCGCCCCGCGTGACCGGGATCGACTCGGCGGCGGCCGCCGCCGCGATCCGGTCCTGCAGCCGCGGCCCGACCGGGTGGGCGATCGAGACGTGCGCGACGCAGCCCGCGCCGAAGAAGGACGTCTCGCGCCGGACGGTCCTGTCGACGAACTGGTCCACGAGCACGAAGCGCCCCGGCGGCAGGTCCTCCCGGAACGAGCCGCACGCCGAGACGGAGACGAGGTCCGTCACGCCCGCGCGCTTCAGGACGTCGATGTTCGCCCGGTAGTTGATGTCGGAGGGGGCGAGCCGGTGGCCGCGGCCGTGGCGCGGCAGGAACACGACCGCCGTCTCGCCGACGCGGCCGAAGCGCAGGGCGTCGGACGGCTCGCCCCAGGGCGACGCGATCCGCTCCTCGCGGACGTCCTCCAGCCCGGGCAGGTCGTAGATGCCCGAGCCGCCGATGATCCCGAGGATGGCCTTCATGGTCCTGCACCCGTCATGCGCGAGGGCCCCCTCGCGACGTCGAGGGTCGCGCGGGGCCGAAAACGGGAATGGCCGGGGCGAGCCCGGCCATTCCCTCATCCGTCGACGGGCGTGCCGTCAGTGCGTCGGGCCGAGCGGGGCGGTCCCCGGCAGGCCCTCGGCTTCGCCGCCGACCTTCGCCCAGACCTTCTTCTTCACGTAGTACATGAGGTAGGCGAACACGGCCAGGAAGATGATGACCATGAAGCCGGTGCGCTTGCGCGCCTCGAGGTTCGGCTCCGCGGTCCACATCAGGAAGGCCGCGATGTCGCGCGAATACTGCTCCACCGTCTCGGGCACCGGCGACTTCCCGTCCGGCCCCTTCGGGTACTCGACCTGGCCGTCGGTCGCGATCGGCTTCGGCATCGCGATGATGTGGCCGGGAAAGTACTCGTTGTAGTGGCCGCCCGGCGGCACCGTGAACCCGGCCGGCGGGTCCTTGTAGCCGGTCAGGAGCGCGTGGATGTAGTCCGCGCCGTGCTCCTGGTACTGGAAGAAGGGCAGGGCATCGACGATGAAGAGCGGGAAGCCGCGCTCGTAGGAACGGGCCTTCGCCATCAGCTGCAGGGACGGGGGCGCCTTGCCGCCGTTGGCGCTCGCCGCCTGGTTCTCGTTGGCGAAGGTCCAGGGGATGTTGTCGGCCGCGCGGGCGGGACGTTCGAACATGTCGCCCGCGTCGTTCGGGCCGTCCTGGACCTTGTACTCGGCCGCGAGCGCGTTGATCTGCGCCTGCGAGAATTGCGGGCCGCCGGGCTGCGACAGCGTCCGGAACGGGATCTTGAGCTGGTGGCAGCTCTGGCAGACCTCGCGGTAGACCTTGAAGCCGCGCTGCAGCTGCGCGCGGTCGAACGTGCCGAACACGCCCGAGAAGCTCCACTTCTCGCGCGGCGGATGGGGCTGGCCCTCCGCCGCCGAGGCGGCGAGCGGCAGGGCGAGGCCCGCCGCCAGGGAGGCGGCGGCGAGAAGCGCGCGGGCGGTCGTCATGGACAGGAGGTTCACGCGCTTTCAGCCCTTGGTCGACGGGGCGGCCGCCGCGCCGGCCGGCATGCCGGCGCCGCCCTTCTTGCCGCGAAGCACCGTCTCGAGGATCGAGGAGGGCAGCGGCCGCGGGGTCTCGAACAGCCCGAGCACCGGCAGGATCACCAGGAAGTGCACGAAGTACCAGATCGTGCAGACCCGCGAGGCGATCACGTAGCCGCCCTCCGGAGGCTTCGAGCCGAGCCAGCCGAGCAGGACGCAGACGATCACGAAGACCCAGAAGAACTGGCGGTAGAGGGGCCGGTAGTTCGCCGAGCGGACGCGGGACGTGTCGAGCCAGGGCAGGAAGGCCAGGATCACGACGGCCGCCCCCATGGCGATGACGCCGCCGAGCTTGTCCGGGACCGCGCGCAGGATCGCGTAGAACGGCAGGAAGTACCATTCGGGAACGATGTGGGCGGGGGTCACGGCCGGGTTCGCCGGGATGTAGTTGTCCGCGTGGCCGAGATAGTTCGGCACGTAGAAGATGAACCACGCGAAGAAGATCAGGAAGCAGATCGTCGCGAACACGTCCTTGATGGTCGCGTAGGGCGTGAACGGGACGGCGTCCTTGGCGGACTTGATCGGAACGCCCGTCGGGTTGTTCTGGCCCGTGACGTGCAGCGCCCAGACGTGCAGCACCACGACGCCGGCGATCATGAACGGCAGGAGGTAGTGCAGGGCGAAGAAGCGGTTCAGCGTCGGGTTGCCGACCGAGTACCCGCCCCAGAGGAGCGACACGATCACGTCGCCGACGATCGGGATGGCCGAGAACAGGTTCGTGATGACCGTCGCGCCCCAGAAGGACATCTGGCCCCACGGCAGCACGTAGCCCATGAACGCCGTCGCCATCATCAGGAGGAAGATGATGACGCCCAGGATCCAGAGGACCTCGCGCGGCGCCTTGTACGACCCGTAGTAGAGGCCGCGGAACATGTGGATGTAGACCGCGATGAAGAACATCGAGGCGCCGTTGGCGTGGAGGTAGCGCAGCAGCCACCCGTAGTTCACGTCGCGCATGATGTGCTCGACGGAATCGAAGGCCTTCGTGGCCTCCGGCACGTAGTGCATGGCGAGCCAGATGCCCGTCAGGATCTGGGCGCCCAGCATGAAGATCAGGATCGCGCCGAAGGTCCAGAAATAGGTCAGGTTCCGGGGAACCGGGAACGCGACGAACGAGGAATGGACGAGCCCGGCGATCGGCAGCCGGCTCTCGAACCATTTCGCGAACGCGCTCTTCGGCACGTAGGTGCTGGCATGGTCGCTCATGGCGTCGCCCCGCTTCTCGTTGTCAGGCGTTGGCGGCCGCGGGGGCCACCTTGGTTTCTTCCCCGATGCGGATCTTCGTGTCGGACACGAACGTATAGGGAGGAATCGGCAGGTTGGTCGGCGCGGGCCCCTGCCGGATGCGGCCCGACGTGTCGAAGATCGAGCCGTGGCACGGGCAGGCCCAGCCCTTGTAGGCGCCCTCGTTGGCGAGCGGCACGCAGCCCAGATGGGTGCAGTTGCCGTAGACGACGAGCCAGGGCGTGTGCCCGGCCTTCACGCGGGCCGAATCCGGCTGCGGGTCGGGCAGGGAGGCGATGTTCACGTCCTCGGCGGACTTGATCTCGCTCGAGGTGCGGTGGCGGACGAAGATGAGCTTGCCGCGCCAGAAGACCTTCACCAGCTGACCCTCGGCGATCGGGCCGAGATCGACCTCCACGGGCGCGCCGGCCGCGATCGTCTGCTGGTCGGGCGCCATGGCGGCCACGAAGGGCCACACGACGGCGCCCAGTCCGACGACGCCGGCGGCGCCGGTCGCGATCATCATGAAATCCCGCCGGGTGGTCTGGGGGGCGCCGGAAGCGACGGTGCTGGCCAAGTCTTGGGCTCCGGGGAACTGCTCAGGTCTCGAAATCGCCTCGACGGCCGATCCGCGCGCGTGCGCCGCGGTTCGCGGGGGCGATCCAGGCGGCTGTTTGGCATAGCTCCAAACCCCTGTCCACGCGCGAAAAGCCACGGAAGCCGCGCCTTTTCGCCATGTTCACGTCTCCGTGGGGAGGAGACCGAGACGGTCGCGCCGGATCCACCGTCGCAGCATGAGCACCGACACGGAGGCGAGGCCGATCGCGAGTCCGATCCAGAGCCCCGGGGCGCCGAGTCCGGCTCCGAAGGCGAGCGCGATCCCGGCCGGCACGCCGACGATCCAGTAGCCGATCCCGGCGAAGATCATGGGCACGCGCGTGTCCTTGAGGCCGCGGAGCATGCCGGCGCCGACCACCTGCGCGCCGTCCACGAACTGGAACAGCGCCGCGAACAGGAGGAGCTGCACCGCGAGCGCGTGGACGGGCGCGTTGGAGGCGACCGTCGGATCGAGGAAGGCCCGCACCATCGCGGCCGGGGCCAGGAGCAGCGCCAGCGCCGTGCAGGCCTCGAAGGCCATGGTCGTGCCGAAGGCGGCCCAGCCCGCCCGCCGGATGCCGGCCACGTCGCCCGCGCCGAGCGCCTGGCCGACCCGCACGGTGGCCGCCTGGGCGAGGCCGAGCGGCACCATGAAGCAGAGCGCCGCGATCTGCAGAGCGATCGTGTGCGCGGCGAGCTCGACCACGCCGAGGATGCCCATGACGAGGCCGGTCGCCCCGAAGAAGGCGACCTCGAAGGCGAGCGTCATGGCGATCGGCAGCCCCAGCCGCCAGATCGTGCGGAAGCGCGGCCAGTCGGGCCGCCAGAGCCGGCCGAAGACGTGGTAGCGCCGGAAGCGCCGGTCCGTCACGGCGACCAGCCCCAGGATCACGACGGAGAGGACGGCCGTGATCGTGGTCGCGATGCCGGCGCCGACGAGCCCCATCCGCGGCGCGCCCGCATCCCCGAAGATGAGGGCGGAGGCGAGGAGCGCGTTGACCGGCAGGGCGCCGAGCGCGACGGCGAGGCCCCAGCCCGGCCGGCCGAGCGCGGCCATGAACAGGCGCAGCACGGTGAAGACGAGGTTCGGCAGCAGCGCCCAGAGCATCGCCCGCAGGTAGAGCTGCGCATCCGCCGCCACGGACGGCTGCTGGCCCGCCGCGAGCAGCAGCGCGCCGGAATAATGGAGGAGCACGGCGCCGGGCACGAAGGCCGCCGCCGCGACCCAGATCCCCTGCCGCACGGTGCGTCGGATGTCGCGCACCGCGTGGCGCCTCGCCCCGTAGGAGGCCGCGATCATGGGCGAGATCGCCGTGACGAGGCCGATGCTGGCGATCAGGACGGCGTGGTAGAGGTTGGTGCCGAGGGCGGCCGCGCCGAGCGCCTCCGGCCCGAGCCTGCCCACCAGGATCAGGTCGATGGTCGTGAGGCCCGTTCCGGCGAGGTTCGAGAGCACGAGCGGCCAGGCGAGCCGCAGCGTCGCGCCCACTTCGCGCGTCCAGAGGGCGCGGGCGGTGGGCGAATCCGTGGACATGGGCCGGCTCTACCGCATCCGGCGCCCGGAGGGTGAGGGGGCGGGGTCGCGGCGCGCGCCCCTCATTCGGCCGCCGTGCGAATCTCCGGCGCGCCGATGAACCCGCCCGATTGCCGGCGCCAGAGCGCGGCGTAGAGTCCGCCGCGCGCCAGCAGCTCCCCGTGCGTGCCCTGCTCGACGATCCGGCCCTCGTCCATGACGACCAGGCGGTCGAGGGCCGCGATGGTGGACAGGCGATGCGCGATGGCGAGCACGGTCTTGCCCCGCATCAGGACGGTCAGCGATTCCTGGATGGCCGCCTCGATCTCGGAATCCAGCGCCGAGGTCGCCTCGTCCATGACGAGGATCGGGGCGTCCTTCAGGATCACGCGCGCGATGGCGATGCGCTGGCGCTGGCCGCCCGAGAGCTTCACGCCGCGCTCTCCGACATGGGCGTCGAGCCCGACGCGGTCCTTGTGGTCGGTGAGGGTCGCGACGAAGCCGTCCGCCCTGGCGAGGCGGGCCGCCTCGGCGATCGCCGCCTCCGTCGCCTCCGGCCGTCCGTAGGCGATGTTCTGCCGGATGGAGCGGTGCAGGAGGGAGGTATCCTGCGTCACGACCCCGATCTGCGCGCGGAGCGAATCCTGCGTCACGGTCGCGATGTCCTGGCCGTCGATCAGGATGCGGCCGCCCTCGATGTCGTGCAGGCGCAGCAGCAGCGACGTCACCGTCGTCTTGCCCGCGCCGCTCGGGCCGACGAGGCCGATCTTCTCGCCGGGCCGGATCGCAAGGTCTAACCCGTCGAGCACGGGCCGGGGGCCGCCATAGGCGAAGCGCACGCGCTCGAAGCGGACCGCGCCCGGGCCGACGGCGAGGGCCGCGGCGGCGGGCCGGTCGACGAGCCCGTGCGGGCGCGAGATCGTCGCCATGGATTCCTGCACGACGCCCACATTCTCGAAGACGCCGCGCACGGTCTGCATGACCCAGCCCGACATGGCCATGATGCGCATGACGAGCGCGAGGCCGGCCGCCGCGTCGCCGGGCGTCATGAGGCCGCGGGACCAGAGCAGGAGCGACAGGCCGGCCGTCGCGACGACGAGAGCGCTGTTCAGGATCGCGAGGATGCCCGTCGTGCCGCTGATCAGCCGCATCAGGTCGAGGTTGGCCGTGGTCCAGCGCTCGAGCGCGTCGCGGACGGCGGCCCGCTCGTCGGCCCCGCGGGCGAAGAGCTTCACGGTCAGGATGTTCGTGTAGCTGTCGACCACGCGGCCGACCATGACGGAGCGCGCGTCCGCGTTGGCGAGGGATCGCGTCTGGGCGCGCGGCACGAACACCCGCAGCAGCACGCCGTAGGCGACGATCCACACCGCCATGGGGGCGGCCAGCCACAGGCTGATGGACCCGAACAGGCCGAGAGCCGCGACCGCGAAGACGGCCACGTAGACGAGCGTGTCGAGGAGCGTGATCGCGATGTCGCGGATCGCCGGGCCGGTCTGGGTGATGCGGTTGGCGATCCGCCCGGCGAAGTCGCCCTGGAAGTACGCGACCGCGTGCCCCAGCGTGTAGAGGTGCGTCCGCCAGCGGATCAGGGTGGTCGCGGGCGCCGCGATCACCTGGTTCGAGATCACCTCGTGCGCGAAGAGGAGGACCGGCCGCACGAGCAGGATGACGGCCGCGACGAGGGCCAGGGTCCCGCCCTGCTCGGCGAGAAGCCGCTCCGGCGGGGTCGAGGACAGCAGGTTCACGAACCAGCCGATGAGGAGGTACAGGCCCGATTCGAGGATGCCGACGGCGATCGAGACCGCCAGCAGCACGGCGAGCCAGAGCCGGATCGGCTTCAGGTAGTGCCAGATGAAGCGGCCCGTGGCGTCGGGCGGCATCGCGGCTTCCGGGAACGGCGAGAACGGGTCGACCAGGCGTTCGAGACGGCGGAGCATGGGCGGGGTTCTGCACGGGCGCGAAGGCCGGATAACGGCGCGGCTCGGCAAACGGTTCGACGCCGTGGCGCGGCTTGCCTTCCCGCCGCCCCTTCGCCAATGTGCCGGCCCCTCCGCATCGGTCCCCGCGTCCGTCGCGTGCCGCCCGCGCGCGGCGTCATCTGAAGGTCCACGGCAAGCCATGAAGGTCACAGTCGAGCGGGCGGCGCTCTTGAAGGCGCTCGGCCACGTGCATCGCGTCGTCGAGCGCCGCAACACGATCCCGATCCTGTCCAACGTGCTGCTGCGGGCCGGCGACGGCGGTCTCCGCCTGAAGGCGACCGACCTCGACATGGAGGTGACCGAGGAGGTCCTGGCCGACGTGACGCAGGCCGGATCGACCACGGTGCCGGCCCACGTCATCTACGACATCATCCGCAAGCTCGCCGACGGCTCCCAGGTCTCGCTCGAGACGACGGGCGACACGGGCCAGATGCAGCTCCGGGCGGGCCGCTCCCGCTTCACCCTGCAGGCGCTCGGCGAGGCCGACTTCCCCGACCTTGCGGCCGGCGAGATGACGCATTCCTTCTCCATGCCGGCCGGCGACCTGAAGCGTCTGATCGAGAAGACGCAGTTCGCGATCTCGACCGAGGAGACCCGCTACTACCTGAACGGCATCTACCTCCACACGGTGGAGGCCGAGGACGGGCAGCGGCTCCGGGCGGTCGCGACCGACGGTCACCGGCTCGCCCGGATCGAGATGCCGGCGCCCGAGGGATCGGTCGGCATGCCGGGCATCATCGTGCCCCGCAAGGCCGTGGCCGAGATCCAGAAGCTCGTCGACGACGGGGCCGAGGAGGTGAAGGTCGAGCTCTCGTCGGCCAAGATCCGCTTCACCTTCGGGGCGGGCGAGGGCGCGGTCGTGCTGACGTCGAAGCTCATCGACGGCACCTTCCCCGACTACCAGCGCGTGATCCCGACCGGCAACGACAAGCTGCTCACGGTCGAGCGGAGCGAGTTCGCCCGCGCGGTCGACCGGGTCTCCACCATCTCGTCCGAGCGCGGCCGGGCCGTGAAGCTCGCGATCGCGGACGGCCGCCTGACGCTGTCGGTCAACAACCCCGATTCCGGCAACGCCGTCGAGGAGATCGACGTCGAGTACGATTCGACCCCGCTCGACGTCGGCTTCAACGCCCGCTACCTCCTCGACATCACGAGCCAGCTCGACGGCGACACGGCCGTGTTCAAGCTCGCCGATGCCGGCTCGCCGACCGTCATCCAGGATCGCGAAGGCGCGCCGACCCTCTACGTGCTGATGCCGATGCGGGTGTGACGGGTCGGCTCGACGCGATCCGGATCACCCGGCTCACCCTCCAGGACTTCCGCTCCTATCCCGCGCTCGACCTCGCCGCGACGCGGCGGCTCGTGGCGCTCGCGGGCGAGAACGGAGCGGGCAAGACCAACCTGATCGAGGCCCTGTCCCTCTTCACGCCCGGGCGCGGGCTGCGGCGGGCCGACCTGCCGGAGCTCGCCCGCGACGGGGGCGGCCGCTTCGCGGTCTCGGCCGCGATCGAAGGGCCGGCGGGCGAGCATCGGGTCGGCGTCGGGCTCGAACCGGGGGACGGCGGCCGTTTCGTCCGGGTCTGCCGGATCGACGGCGCGGGCGTGGGCTCGCCCGGCGCCTTCGCCGAGCACCTGCGGGTCGTCTGGCTCACGCCCGACCTCGACGGCCTGTTCCGCGGGCCGGCGGGCGACCGCCGCCGCTTCCTCGACCGCCTCGTCCTCGCGGTCGATCCGCGGCATGCCGCCCGGGCGGCGGCGCTCGACCGCGCGCTACGGAGCCGCAACCGGCTGCTGGAGGAGGGCGGCAACCCGGCCTGGCTGGACGCGGTCGAGCGCGAGCTCGCCGAGCTCGCCGTCGCCGTCGCGTCCGCCCGGCAGGAGACGGTCGAGCGGCTGGATTCCGAGAGCGTCGCCCGGCGGGACGAGATGGCGCCGTTCCCCTTCGCGCGCCTGGGCCTCCAGGGCGAGATCGACGGCCTCGTCGCGACGCTGCCGGCGCTCGACGCGGAGGATCGCTACCGCGCGATGCTGCGCGAGAGCCGCGCCCGCGACGCGGCGGCGGGCCGGACGCTGGTCGGGCCGCAGGCCTCCGACCTCGCGGTCCGCCACGGCCCGAAGGACCAGCCGGCCGCGATCTCGTCGACGGGCGAGCAGAAGGCGCTCCTCATCGGGCTGGTCCTGTCCCACGCCCGGCTGGTCGCGCAGATGAGCGGCCTCGCGCCCATCGTGCTGCTCGACGAGGTGGCGGCGCATCTCGACCCTCGCCGGCGCGCGGCTCTCTACGGCGCGCTCGACGCCCTCGGCTCGCAGGTCTGGATGACGGGCGCCGATCCCGACCTCTTCGCCGAACTCGCCGGCCGGGCCGACCGCTTCCTCGTGGCGGGCGGGCGTGTCGAGCCCGTGGATTGAGGTGCTTGCGCACCCCCTCGTGCCTGCTAAGCTTCCACGCGCATGCCGAAGCCCGAGACGGATTATCGTCGGATCGTGGACCGCCTGCTCCGCGAGGGCTGGATCGACGAGGGCGGGACGAAGCATTGCAAGTTCGCCCATCCTGAGCGACCCGGTCTCAAGATCATGGTGCCGCGGCACCGCATCCTGAGCCCGGGCGTTGGTCGATCGATCGCCAGGGCAGCCGGTTGGTGAGGTCATGACCCGTTTCGTCGGATTGCTGGATGGTGAACCGGGCGGCTTCGGGATCGCCTTTCCCGATTGTCCGGGCTGCACAGCCATGGGGGCTACCGCCGACGAGGCCCTGGAGAACGCGGCTGCCGCCCTTCGCGAGTGGACGGAGGAGCGGATCGGGGCGGGACTGGCGAGCGTCGTGCCGCGATCGATCGAGCAATTGCGCGCGGATCCGGACTTGCGCGTCGAGCTTGCCGACGGCGTCCTGGTGAGCGTCCCACTGCTGCTCGAGACGGGCCGCATCGTGAGCGCCGATGTCGCCCTCGACGTGGGTCTGCTGGCCGACATCGACGCCGCGGCGCGGCGGCGGGGTCTCACCCGCTTCGCCTTTCTCGCCTCCGCGGCCCGCGAGAAGATCACGGCGGCGGGCTGACAGTCGCAGGTCGGAAGGGGGGCTTGGGGCGGAGGCAACGCCGCCCGTTTGCGCCGGGGCCGCCGGACC
>JAEUAC010000086.1 GCA_019695455.1 Methylorubrum extorquens
CTCGGAGGCGATGCTTTCCGGGTGGAACTGCACGCCGTGGATGGGCAGCGTGCGGTGCGAGAGCGCCATGACGAGGCCGTCGGCCGTCTCGGCCGTGACGGCGAGCTCGGCCGGGCAGGTCTCCCGCCGCACGACGAGCGAATGGTAGCGGGTCGCCCGGAAGGGCCCGTTCGCCCCCCGGAACAGCGTCTCGCCCCGATGGCGGATCTCGTCCGTCTTGCCGTGCAGCGGCGACGGCGCGCGCACGACCTCGCCGCCGAAGGCCTGCCCGATGGCCTGCAGGCCGAGGCAGATGCCGAGGATCGGCACCGTCCCGCCGGCCTGCCTCACGAGGTCGAGCGAGATGCCGGCCTCGTTCGGCGTGCAGGGGCCGGGCGAGATCACGATGGCGTCCGGCGCCCGCGCGACGACGTCCTCCACGCTCACCTCGTCGTTCCGCACCACGTCGATCTCCGCCACGAGCGGACCGATCAGATGGACGAGGTTCCAGGTGAAGCTGTCGTAGTTGTCGAGGACGAGGACCTTGGCCATCGCGGGCTCCGGCGGGCGGCCCGCCATTGGAACGGCGCCCCCCGGGGGGTCAAGCGCGACGCGCGCTCAGGAGCACTCGGCCCGCTGCGCCGTGAGCAGCGCGACGCGGCCGCGGGCATCCTCGCGCCAATCCACCCGCGTCCGGCTGTAGCAGGGCAGGTTCTCGGGCACGTCGTAGGCGATCCAGCGCCGCCCGTCGGGCGTGCCCTCGATCGCGAGGCCCGCCGCCCCGAGCTCGTCGCGCACGCGGGCGCCCGGCGTCCCCGGCGGGAAGCGGTCCGCCATCCGGGCCTTGAACGCCGCGTCGCCGCCGAAGGCGACCGGCGGCGCCGTGGGCGCGCAGCCCGCGAGGGCGGAGGCGAGGAGGACGGGGACGAGCGCGCGCATGGGAGGCCGTTAGCCCGGCCCCGCGGCCGCGGCCAGCCCTGGGGCGGCGCGCCGGGACGTGCTACACGTCCGCAGAGTCGATCACCCGCGGTCGTCATGCCGAGGAGGGCCGGAGGCCCGTCTCGAGGCCCGCACGCCCGTCGTGCGTCCTCCGAGGCTCCGCTCCGCATCTCGGAATGGCGAGCGGGGGATCGCGCGAGTGTAAGGTTCGCCGGTGCGCTACCCGCCCCACATCCTCGACGAGATCCGCGCGCGCCTGCCGGTCTCGACGGTCGTCGGCCGCAAGGTCCGGCTGAAGAAGGCCGGGCGCGAGTGGAAGGGCCTGTCGCCCTTCTCGGCCGAGAAGACGCCCTCGTTCTTCGTCAACGACGGCAAGGGCCGCTACTTCGACTTCTCCGCCGGCAAGGACGGCGACATCTTCAACTTCCTCATGGAGACGGAAGGGCTCACCTTTCCCGAGGCCGTGGAGCGGCTGGCGGGCGAGGCGGGCGTCGACCTGCCGCGGGCCGAGCCGGAGGCGATGGCCGTCGTCGAGCGGCGGCGCGACCTCTACGACGTCCTGGAGGCCGCGACGCGGTTCTTCGAGAACCAGCTCCAGCGTCAGGCGGGGCGGGCCGCCCTCGCCTATCTGGACGGCCGCGGCATCGCGGAGGCCACCCGGCGCGAGTTCCGGCTCGGCTTCGCGCCCGACAGCCGCACCGCCCTCTTCGACCACCTCTCGAACGAGGGCCTCTCGCGCGACCTCATCGTGCGGGCCGGCCTCGCCATCGAGCCGGAGGACGGGCGCGCGCTCTACGATCGGTTCCGCGGCCGGGTCATCATCCCGATCCAGGACGCCAAGGGCCGGGTGATCGCCTTCGGGGGCCGGGCGCTCGCGCCGGACCAGCAGCCGAAATACCTGAACTCGCCGGAGACGGAGCTCTTCCACAAGGGCGAGAGCGTCTTCAACCTGCACCGCGCGCGGCCCTCCGCCCACAAGGCCGGCGCCGCCATCGTGGTCGAGGGCTACCTCGACGCCATCGCCGTGCACCAGGCCGGGATCGGCCACGTCGTCGCGACGCTCGGCACGGCCTTCACGGAGGAGCAGATCGCCCTCCTCTGGCGCCTCGCGCCGGAGCCGATCATCTGCTTCGACGGCGACCGCGCCGGCCGGGCCGCGGCCTTCCGGGCCGTCGACCGGATCGTGCCCGCGCTCCGCACCGGCTTCTCGTTCCGCTTCGCCTTCCTGCCCGCCGGACAGGACCCGGACGACCTCGTGAAGGCGGGCGGCCCGGCCGCGCTCGGCACCGTGCTCGACGAGGCGCGCTCCTTCTGGGACGTGATCTGGCTCCGCGAGACGGAGGCCGCCCGGCTCGACACGCCGAACGGCCAGGCCATGTTCGAGACCCGCATCCGCGAGGTGACGGCGCAGATCGGCGATCCGACGCTGAAGCGGCGCTACGAGCTGACGGCCCGCCTGCAGGTCAGCGACTTCCTGTGGAAGGTCACGAAGCGGCAGGTCTCGGGTCGCACCGAATCGCTCGCGCCCGCCCCCGCCCTGCCGACCCTGTTCTCGGCCGAGCCGACGCGGCTCGTCGGGCTCGAGCGCGTGTTCCTCGGCATGTGCATCCACTACCCGGACCTCGTGGAGCACCACCGCGAGAAGATCGCGTCGATGAACTTCCGCGGGGCGCACGACGGCGTGTCGTTCAACGCCTTCGTGGCCGACCTCCTGCGCGTGGTCGATGCGGACGACGTCCGCAGCTACATCGAGTTCTACAACCTGCTCGGCGAATCCTTCTTCGCCTCGCTCGGCTTCCTGCACGGCCGCGAGGACCGGGCGCTGGTGCGCCCCTGGGGGCACAACCTCTACGCCCGCTTCCCCGTCCTCCAGCGCGCCATCCCCGAACGGTTCGTCGAGGATTGCTTCTCGAACTTCATGGAGCTGCTCTGGCTCCGCGATCTCGAGGACGAGCTGAAGGCGGGCGTGGCGGACATGCCGCCGGACGCCGACGACAGCTACGGCTCCTGGCTCGTGAACCTGCAGCACGACATCCTGGCGAACCGCGAACGCGTGCTGCACAAGGAGGGCGAACTGGCCGAGGAGGCCTCCGCCTACCGGTCGAGCTTCGAGGGCGGGACGACCGTCGGACCGGACCCCCGCGGCATGATGCCCACCCGGCGCCTCGCCGCCCCGAGCGGGGGCGATCGCTAGGCCGGACGCCGCGTGCGGCGGGCCTATGTGGCTCGCGCGCCTTGCAAAGTTGGCCGGCGCCGCTACATACCGATCTCGTCCGGGGCCTCCGCCCTGCCAGATCGGCCGGCGGCGCGGCCTCGTCTGGCGCCCCTCTGCGAATCGGCCTAGGCCCGAGACGCGCAGGCAGAGGTCCCGCGGAACGTGGTTAACGGTTGGTCAGGCGGCTGGCCGTAGGATGTCCGACGGACGGATGGGCGGCGGGCTGGACGGCTTCGCTGCCTTTCATGCGTCCAAGCATACGGATCGGCCCGGGGGGCTTGGTCGGTCCGCATCGAGGCAGGCTGAAGCATGGCGACGAAGACGAGCGACAGGCAGGACGCCGAGGCGGCACCCGAGGTGCAGACCGACGGACCTCTGCTCGACCTGACGGACCAGGGCGTCCGCCGGATGATCAAGAACGCCAAGCGGCGTGGCTACGTCACCTATGACGAGCTGAACGAGGTCCTGCCCCCCGACCAGAACACCTCGGACAAGATCGAGGACATCTACGCGATGCTCAACGACATGGGCATCAACGTGGTGGAGCCCGAGGAGGCCGAGGAAGGCGCCAAGGAGAAGGCCGAGGGCGCCGAGGAGGAGGAGGAGGCCGACGGCCCGGCCGAGGTCGTCGAGGTCACGAGCCGCGCGGTCGCGGTCCGTCCGGACGCGCCCGTCAAGGAGCCGACCGACCGCACGGACGACCCGGTGCGGAT
>JAEUAC010000103.1 GCA_019695455.1 Methylorubrum extorquens
GCGGCCGCGCGCGACACGGCCGCCCGGGCCGTCTCGACAGCGGCCGCCGCCTGGCCGAGACGGGCGAGCTGGTGCGGATCCTCCCCGCGACCGGTCGCCCGCAGATGGGCGCGATGGGTCTCGAACACGCCCGCGATCCCGCCGCTCTGGACCGCCAGGAAGCGCCAGGCCCCGCAGGCGAAGAAGGGCTGCTTCAGGTAGTCGTCGGGCGCGCCGATCAGGTTCGCGTCCGACACGGCGATCCCGCCGAAATCGAGCCGGCCCGTCGCGCTCGCCCGCATGCCGTGCGCGTGCCAGTCCGACAGGTCCGCCCGTCCGCCGTCGTCGAGATCGACGATCACCATCTGCCGGCGCCCGTCCGGCAGCCGGGCGGTGACGAGCGGCCGGGTCACGAAGCCCGCGCCCGACGCGTAGGTCTTGCAGCCGCCCAGCCTCCCGTCGACGAGCGCGAGCCCGTCCCCGCTCTCCCCGGGCGGCTCCGTGTTCCAGACGCCCGAGAGCCGGCCCGCCGTCGCGTCGGCGACGAGACGGTCGCGGGCCGCGGGGCTGCCGTAGCGCAGGACGAGCCCGTGGGCGTTCGCGTGTCCCTCGTAGAGCCGGCCGAGGACGAGGCTGTGGCGGCCGACCGCCACCAGCGCGTCCCGCAGGTCGCCGACGCGCTCCGGCTCGCAGAGATCCGCGCCGCCGAGCGCCGCGGGCAGCGTCGCCTGCAGGAGGCCCGACCGTCGCAGGGCCTCGATCCCGGCGGACGGAAAGGCGCCGTGGCGGTCGAGCGAGGGATCGTCCGCGTCGTCGGCCGAGAGCGCGTCGTCGAGGCGCGCGAGCGAGTAGGGGCAGGTCAAGGCGAGGCGGGGTGGTCGATGTGCATGCTCTCCAACAGCGGCGCCCCGCTTTCGATCCACGCCGGCCCGCGGGGATCGACCGGTCCTCGACTTGACCGGGCCGCCCGCGTCCAGCACGCGCTGGAGGAAGGAGCGCGGCGGGTCCGCCGCGGTCCGGTCCGGAGACGGCGCGTGATCGACATCAACACGGCGAGTGCGGCCGACCTGGACGCAGTGCCCGTCCTGCACGGGCACGGGTTCGAGATCGTCCGCTACCGCGAGGAGCGCGGACGCTTCACGGCGCTGCGGCAGCTCGACGAGGTGCCGGGCCTCGCCGGCAAGACGGACGGCGTCGAGGCCTGGGTGACGGTCGGCGATGCCTGACGGGCGCACGCCGTGAGCGGGCCGGGCCCCGCCGTCGTCGTCGCCGTGCCCGCGCGCGACGAGGCCGAGCGGATCGGTGCCTGCCTGGAGGCGCTGGCCCGGCAGGAGCCCGGCACGCCGCCCTTCGGCGTCGTGCTTCTCGTCAACAACACGACCGACGGCACGGCCGCCGTGGCCGAGGCGGCGGGCGCGCGCCTCGGACTGGCCCTGCGGGTCCTGTCGGTCGACTCGCCCGACGCCAATGCCGGATGGGCGCGGCGCGGCGCCATGGACGCGGCCGCCCTCTGGCTGGAGGAGCGCCCGGGCCGTCCCGGCGCGATCCTGACCAGCGACGCCGATGCCCGGGTCGCGCCGGACTGGGTGGCCCGCACCCTCGCGGCGATCGCGGCCGGGGCCGACGCGGTGGCGGGCGACGTCACGCTCGATCCCGCCGATGCGGCCCGGCTCTCCCCCGCCCTGCGGGCCCGTGGAACGCTCGAGGCGGCCTACCACGCGCTCCTCGACGAGATGTCGGCCGCGCTCGATCCCGATCCCGACGATCCTTGGCCCAACCATTCGGTCACGCTCGGCGCGTCGCTGGCCGTGACGCTCGCGGCCTACCGGCAGGTCGGCGGCATGCCGCCGATCGCGCTCGGGGACGACCGCGCCTTCGTGGCCCTCCTGCGGCGGCACGACCTGCGGGTGCGCCACGACCCGCTCGTGCGGGCCACGACGTCGGGTCGCCTCGTCGGCCGTGCGGCGGGCGGCATCGCGGACACGATCGCGGCCCGCGAGGCCGATCCCGACTGCGTCTGCGACGGCCGCCTCGAGCCCGTGCCGCACGCCCTGTTCCGCTTCCGCTGGCGCCGGCACCTGCGGCGGCTGCACGCCGGAGGCCGCCTGCACCCGGCCGGCGCCTGGGCGCGGCATCTCGGCATCGCCCCGTCCGACGCCGCCGCCATCGCGGCGCGACCCCGGGCCGGAGACGCCCTGGAGGCGGTCGAGCGGATCTCGCCCCGCATGCCCCACGCGCCGCTGCGGCCGAGCGAGCTCCCCGCCCACATCGCCGCCGCGCACCTCGTCCTCGCCCCGATCCGGCGCCGCCGCCGGGCCGGATAGGGCCGGGCGGGACGGGATCGCCCGACCCGGTCCCGCCGCGCCGGGCCGTCCGCGTCCCGCCCTTGCTGATCCCGCCCGGCGACGCCAAGTGTGGCCCGGGCCGGTTCACGTCTTCGTTGCGGGCGTCGAGCGGCATCGTGGTTCAAACCGTGTAGACGGACGCAGTCGGTGTCTGCACGCCGCCGCCGGCAAGCTCGCCGCCCGGGATCGTGTCCCCATCCTGCCGATGCTCCGCCGCTCCCTCTCTCCCCTCCAGCGCTCCCGGGGCGTCACGGCCGTCCTCGGGCCGACGAACACGGGCAAGACGCACCTCGCAATCGAGCGGCTCTGCGCGCATTCGTCGGGCATCATCGGGCTGCCCCTGCGGCTTCTCGCGCGCGAGGTCTATAACCGGGTCGTCGAGCGCGTCGGCCCTGAGGCGGTGGCGCTCGTCACGGGCGAGGAGAAGATCAAGCCCGACTTCCCGCGCTACTGGATCTGCACGGTCGAGGCGATGCCGCGCGACCTCGACGTCGCCTTCGTGGCCGTCGACGAGATCCAGGTCGCGGCCGATTTCGACCGCGGCCACGTCTTCACGGACCGGATCCTGAACCAGCGGGGCCGCGAGGAGACGCTGCTCATCGGCTCGCTCACCATGCGGCCGCTGCTGGAGGCCCTGATCCCGGGCATCCACGTCGTCACCCGGCCGCGCCTCTCGAACCTGTTCTTCGCGGGCGAGAAGAAGATCTCCCGCCTGCCGCCGCGCAGCGCGATCGTCGCCTTCTCCATCGAGGAGGTCTACGCGATCGCCGAGGTGATCCGGCGCATGCGGGGCGGAGCGGCCGTGGTGCTCGGCGCGCTGTCGCCCCGGACCCGCAACGCCCAGGTCGCCATGTACCAGGCGGGCGACGTCGACTACCTCGTGGCGACCGACGCGATCGGCATGGGCCTGAACCTCGACGTCGACCACGTCGCCTTCGCGTCCGACCGGAAGTTCGACGGGTTCCGCTATCGCCGCCTGTTCCCGGCCGAGCTCGGCCAGATCGCGGGTCGCGCCGGCCGGCACCTGAAGGACGGCACCTTCGGGACGTCGGGGCGCTGCGATCCGTTCGATCCCGAACTCGTGGACGCGCTCCAGACCCACCGCTTCGAGCCGCTGCGCGTGGTCCAGTGGCGCAACCCGGATCTCGACGTCGGGTCGCTCGCGGCCCTGCAGGCGAGCCTGTCCACGGTGCCCAAGGAGCGCGGGCTGACGCGGGCGCCCATCGGCGAGGACGTCGCGACGCTCGACATCGTGGCCCGCGACGACGACATCCGGGCGCTCGCCAAGGGCAAGGCCGCCGTGTCCCGCCTCTGGGAGGTGTGCCAGCTTCCCGATTACCGCAAGGTCGCGCCGGCCACCCACGCCGACCTCGTGGCCGACCTCTACCGCTTCCTGATGAGCCACGGGAAGCGCGTGCCGGCCGACTGGTTCGGCCGCCACGTGAAGGCGCTCGACCGGACCGACGGCGACATCGACGCGCTGTCGCTGCGCATCGCCCACATCCGCACCTGGACCTTCGTCGCGAACCGTCCCGACTGGCTGGCCCAGCCTGAGCATTGGCAGGCAGAGACTCGTCGGATAGAGGACACCCTGTCCGACGCCCTCCACGACCGGCTGGCCGCCCGTTTCGTGGATCGCCGGACGAGCGTCCTGATGCGGCGCCTGAGAGAGAACGCCACCATGGAAGCCGAGATCACCGCGGGCGGCGACGTCACCGTCGAAGGCCAGCATGTCGGCCACCTGACCGGCTTCCACTTCGTGCCGGATCCCGGTGCGACGGGGGAGGAGGCGCGCGCGCTCCGCAACGCGGCCGCGAAGGCGCTGGCGGGCGAGATCGAGGCGCGGGCCGAACGGCTCTCCTCCGCGCCGGACGCGAACCTCGTCCTGTCGAACGACGGGACCCTGCGCTGGCTCGGCGATCCGGTCGCGAAGCTCGAGGCGGGCGGCAAGCCCTACGAGCCGGCCATCCGTCTGGTGGCGGACGAGCAGCTGACCGGCCCGGCCCGCGACAAGGTCGACGCCCGGCTGCGGGCCTGGGTCAAGATGCACGTGACCCGGCTTCTCGGGCCGCTGATCGACCTCGAATCGAACGCCGAGCTGACGGGGCTGGCGCGCGGCATCGCGTTCCAGCTCGTCGAGGCGCAGGGCATCCTCGAGCGGGCGCGGGTCGCGCAGGACGTGCGCGGGCTGGACCAGACCGGCCGCGCCACCCTGCGGCAGAAGGGCGTCCGCTTCGGCGCCTACCACATCTACATGCCGGCCCTCGTGAAGCCGGCCCCCCGGATCCTCGCGGCCCAGCTCTGGGCGCTCGCCAACGGCGGGCTCGACCAGCGGGGCATCGACGAGCTCGCGCATCTGGCCGGCTCCGGCCGGACCTCGTTCGCGGCCGATCCCGAGATCGCGCGCGGCCTCTACCGGGCCGCCGGCTTCCGCGTCTGCGGCGCCCGCGCCGTCCGCGTCGACATCCTGGAGCGTCTCGCCGACCTGATCCGGCCGGCCGCGACCTACCGGCCGGGCACGACGCCGGGCGAGGCGCCGGCCGGCGCCGCGGACGGCGACGCCTTCGTGCCGACGCCCGCCATGACGTCGCTCGTCGGCACGGCCGGCGAGGATTTCGGCTCCATCCTCAAATCGCTGGGCTACGTCTCCGAGACCCGCGCCGGCCCCGCCATCACGGTGCCGCTCGTGCCCGCCCGCGAGAAGCCCGTGGCGGTGGTCGCGCCGGCGACGGCGCCGGCGCCGGAGGGCGAGCCCGCCACGATGCCCGTCGAGCCGGTGGGGGACGGCGGCATCGTCGACACGTCCCACATCGATGCGCCCGGACCGGGCGCGCCCGGCGAGCCCGAGGGCGCGGACGCGGCGGACGACCCGGATCCCGGCATCCAGGATTCCGAGGACGACGCGGCGGTCGAAGGACTGGTCGATCCCGCCCTCGAGGAGGCGGCGGACCGCCTCCTCGCCGAGGCCGAGACGGCGCAGGCCGCCGACGAGGCCGGGTCGGATCCCGACGTGCCGGCCGATGCCGCGGCGGACGCGGCCGACGAGCCCGACCCGTCCGTGCAGGACGAGGCGGCCGACGAGCCCGCGGACGCGGGATCGGTCGAGCCGGAGGCGGCCGAGGACGTGCCGGAGCCGGACACGGATCTCGCGCCCACGCCCGACGAGGCGGCCGGCGACGCGGCGATCGACCCGACGGCGCCCGTCTCGGCCGGGGATGCCGAGGCGCTGGGCCTCGAGACCGCCGTGTCGCCGCCGCTCGACGAGCCCGGCGTGATGATCTCGGACGAGGACGCGTCGGCCCTGACGGCCGAGCCGGCGGAGCCGGCCGAGCCCGTCTCCGTCGAGGTCTGGCGCCTCGCCCGGCACGGCCGCGAACAGCACCCCCGCGGCCGGCACGGCCGCCCG
>JAEUAC010000311.1 GCA_019695455.1 Methylorubrum extorquens
GGCGGTACGGGCGGTGGCGGGGAACGAACCCGCGTCCGGCCTGCGACGAACCGGAGACGAGGACGAAAAGCCGGGACGTGGACGATCGTGCGTGACGCTTCGTGTCCGGTTTCGGGCCGCAATCCGGGCCTTCCTCAGCCGGCCTGAGCCAGCACCTCGATGTCGCGGTCGAGGCCGCTCTCCACCTTGAAGTCGCGCGTGTAGACCTGCCCGTCGTGCCGGGCGATCAGGACGTAGTCGCCCTCCGCCAGCGTTACGGTCGGGAACGCGCCGATCGCCTCCCGGATCACGTCGCCGCCCGGCGTCAGCACGCTGAACGCCGTCCCGGCGAAGGCCTCGCCGCCCTGCGCGGCGACGAGCTTCAGGGTAACGGTCGCGGCCCGATGGTTCACGGTCGCCTCCGTCAGGCGGCCGGGCTCGACCTTCAGGTCCACCCGCATGATGGCGTTGGATTCCCCGTAGGTGGAGACCACGTGGTAGTTCGCCTCCGGCAGGCGGACGACGTCGCCCGTCTTGACGTTGCCGACCACGAGCCGCGCCTCGGAATCGCCCGCCGACGGCAGGTAGATGTTGAAGGACAGGCGCCCCGCCGCGATCGGCACGTCGCCGATCGCGCCCGCGAGCCGGAGGGCGCCGCCGGCGACCGCCAGCCGCTCCTGCCCGCCGCGGGGTCCGAGATAGATGCGCTTCGAGGCCGTCGCGAAGCCGTAGGCGACGTGGATCGTGTAGTTGCCGGGCGCGAGCGACACGGTCGGCGAGGCGGCCGTCGACTTCGCGACGAGCTGCGGCTGCCGGTCGGGCCCGCCCTCGCCGAAGACGCGCCAGACGAGGCCGGAGCGGATCGGCCGGGCGTCGCCCGGGAAGGCCGCCGACAGGGCCAGCGTCCCCATGGCGGGCGCCTCGGCCGGGGTCGCGGGGGGCGGCGGGACGAGCGGCACGGCCGGCGCCGGCAGAGGCTCGGCCGTCTGGGCCGCGGCCGGCCCGGCGAGGAGGAGGAGGGCCGCGAAGGGCGCGAGACCCGCCCTCACCGCGTCACCGTCTCCCGCTCGAGGACCTCGGTCGCGGCCGCCAGCAGGTTCGAGGCCGAGAGCGGCCGGAACCGGAAGGTCACGACGTGCCGGCCGGCCGCCACCTCGACGCCGCGGAACAGGAGGTTCGTCCTCAGCACCGTGCCCGGCTCCCCGTCCACGCTCACCTCCCAGCCCGGATAATAGATGTCGTGCAGGACGACGACGCCCGCCTGGCGCGTATCGACGTCGAGTACGACTTCATTGGGGCGGTACTCGCGCACCTTGACGCTGCCGGCGGCCGGCTCGTTCTCGCCCTCGGGCTCGCCGATCAGCGTCTTGACGCGGAGGTGGTCCGCCTGGTCGGTGTCGACGAGGGCGGTGTTGCGGCGATCGAAGTCGGGCAGCTCCTCCTGCGCCAGCACCTGCTCGGAATCGACCGGCCGCACGTGGCTCGCCAGATAGGCGCGGGGCGAACCGGGATTGAGCTCGTAGATCCACATGGAGCCGGCCCCGTAGAGGAGCTTCGTGCCCGAGAGGCGCGGGAAGTGCCGCGGCAGCCGCTCGGCCGGCCGATCCAGCACGAGGTATTCGAGCCCGAGAAGGCCCGCCAGCCGGCACTTGTAGCCGCGGAACGTGCCCGGGAACTGGCGCAGGTTCGGGTCGGCCGCGTTCTCGCCCGGCCCGATCGCGCGCTCGTAATCGGCGAGGCGCAGCGGGTTGTAGCCGATCGTGTCCTCGAGCCCGAGCACCATGGAGGCGTTCTGCCAGGCGCCGCCGAGACCCAGGATCTCGACGCGCGGCCGCTCGCCGATCGCGTGGCGGCGGGCGATGGCGGCCTGCAGGACCTGCAGGCCTCGCATCTGCTCGGGCGGCAGCTCGCGGAACACCGCGTAGCGCTCAGCCGGCTCCGCGTTGAGGGCCGAGGCCGCGTTCCGCCACACGAGCTCGCCGCCCGTCGCGAGGGCGAGGCCAGCCGCGACCAGGGCGCGCCGCCGGGGTGCCCGGTCGCCCGACAGGACGAGCGCGGCGACGATGGCGGCCGCCCCGAGGCCGCCCGCGATGCTGAGCGCGGCGGCCGCCGTCTGGTGCGCGCGCCCGGCGAAGAGCAGGCCCGCGATGGTGGCGCCGGCCACGAGCACGATCGCGAGCGCGACCAGGATGGAGGCCGTCGGATAGCGCCGCAGCCGGCCGAAGCGCGGGCTGCCCTCCTGCCGGTAGCGGTGGACGAGGTAGCCGGCCGCGAAGGCGAGCGCGATGTTGATGAGGAAGGTCGCGTCCGCGGGCCGCCGGTAGAGCGCGATGCCGGGCAGGCCGTCGAAGATGACGGAGAAGATCGGCGTGTAGCGCCCGAGCGCGTAGACCGAGGCCACGACCCCGATGACGAGGAAGAACCGGAACTCGCGCGCGAGGAGGCGGCCGCCCGCGATCCCGTGCCAGAGGATCAGGAGGGCGGGGACCGTGCCGGCGAAGAGGTAGTTCGTCGCCCGGTCCGTCCAGGTCCCCTCGACCAGGGAATGCCAGTCCGGCCCCCAGTAATCGTAGGTGAAGCGCAGCGAGCCGAACACGTTCGCGAACAGGATGGTCGCGAAGCTCTCGGGCGGGAGCGACCCCATGGCGGCGACGCCGAAGCCGAAGGCGGGCCGGGTCGAGGTCGACAGGAGCTGCATGGTGAGGATGCAGGGCACGGCGAGGATCGCGGCCCCGATGGCGCCCATCGCGACCAGGAGGCCGATGCGGGCGCGCAGCCAGGCCAGGGGCCGGTCCGCCGTGCAGGCCGCGTTGGCGACGGCGCCGATCATCACGAGCGCGGACAGGAACGCGACCTGGTCGCGCCCCAGCACCATCAGGCTCGCGACGACCGCGAAGCCCGCGCCGTAGCGGTAGGAACGGCGCGCCAGCGCCTCCTCGAGGAGCAGCAGCGCCAGCGGCATGAGGCCGTAGCCGAAGATCATGCCGGTGTGCTGGAGGCGCGCGGAGGCCGAGCCGCCGAGGACGAAGATCGCGACCGCGATGAACGCCCCCTCGGGCCGCCAGTTGCGCCGGGCGAAGAGCCCGAGGATCGCGAGCGCGCCGGGCAGGAAATGCGCGAACACGACCGCGTCGAAGACCTGCATGGAGGCCTTCGGCGCCAGCCAGGCGAACAGCATCATCGTCGGCGTGAAGATGAGCGATTGCGGATCCGCCACGGCCGGGTGGCCGCTGAAATGATACGGGTTCCAGAACGGCACCTCGCCGCGCGCGAGCGCGTCGGCCAGGTGGCGGAACATCGGGAAGAAGTGGTTCTTCGAATCCCACGGGACGACGGCGCCCGTCAGCGGCCAGGCGAGAGCGGCCGCGACCCAGAAGACGAGCACGGCCGCGACGGCGGCCTGCCATTGCCGGCGCGTCCAGCCCGTGCGGCGGGGCGCGTCGGGCTCGACGACGGTCTCGAACGAGGCCGCGGGAACGGGGGAGGGCGAGCCGCCGCCGGCGGGCCCGAGATAGTCAGCGCGCATCGGACGGGATCACGGGGCGGCGCGGAACGGGACGCGATGGTGGTGCCGGCGCCCGGACCGGCAGGCCGGCTCGGCGATCCCTGTTGCCCTCGACACGCCCAAACTCCCGTGCGACCCGAAGGCGCGGCACCCGTGCCGCCCCGGCCCCGCCTTGACCACCCCGCTTTGGGCGCTCAGGACGACGGAACCGTGACCGGTCGCTTCCGACCGGGCCGCCACGTGCCGGCTCGCGCGGACGTGGCACGATCCCTCTGGTCCATCCCGGCTGAAGGCTACATGAACGATCTCGCCCTGTTCCTGACGCGCCGCTCGCCGCCGCCCCAGGCGCTCGCCGGCCCGGCGCCGAGCCCGTCCGAGCTCGAGACCCTCCTCACCATCGCCTCCCGGGTGCCGGACCACGGCAAGCTCGTGCCATGGCGCTTCCTCGTGTTCGAGGGCGAGGGGCGCGACCGGGGCGGCGCCGTGATCGCCGACGCCTTCCGGGCGCGCGAGCCGTCGGCCGACGACGACCGCGTCGCGGTCGAGCGCGGCCGGCTCGGCCGGGCGGCGCTCGTGGTCGGCGTCGTGTCGGCCCCGCGGCCGCATCCGAAGATCCCCGAATGGGAGCAGGTCATGTCGGCCGGCGCCGTCTGCACCAACCTGATCCTCGGCGCGACCGCCATGGGGTTCGGGGCCGTCTGGCTCACCGAATGGTACGCCTACGACCGCGCCGTCCTCGACGTCTTCGGGCTCGGTCCGCAGGAGCGGATGGCGGGCTTCATCCATATCGGCCGTCCGACGGAGGCCCGCTCCGATCGGCCCCGGCCGGATCTCGCCGAGATCGTCACGAGGATCTGACCCATGTTCTTCGACGCCGTCGCCAACGACCACGGCCTGCCGCACAACCCCATGAAGGCGCTCATCGGCCCGCGCCCGATCGGCTGGATCACGTGCGTCAACGCCCGGGGGGACGTGAACCTGTCGCCCTATTCGTTCTTCAACGCCATGGGCGAGAACCCCTTCATCGTGGCGTTCTCGTCCAACGGCTACAAGGACGCGGTCGCCTTCATCGACGAGACGAAGGAGTTCGTCTGCAACCTCGCGACCTGGGACCTGCGCGAGGCGATGAACAAGACCTCCGCGCCTCTCGAGCGGGGCCGGAGCGAGCTCGACTATGCCGGCCTCACGGCCGCCCCGTCGCGGCTCGTGAAGCCGCCGCGGGTGGCGGAGGCCAAGGCCGCGCTCGAATGCCGGTGGCTCTCGACGACGCGGCTCTCGACGGTCGAGGGCGTCGCCATGGACCAGTGGCTGGTGCTCGGCCAGGTGATGGGCGTCCACATCGACGACGACTTCGTGAAGGACGGGCTCGTCGACACGGCCGCCATGCGGCCGATCATGCGCGGCGGCTACATGGATTACTTCGTCGCGACGCCCGAGACCAAGTTCTCCATCGCGCGCCCCACGCGCGCCTGACGGCCCGGCCGCAACGTCCTGGTCCCGGCCGGGCGGCCGATCCCGCGGCCGCCGTCAGGCGAAGGCGCGCTCGATCGGGGCGACCTGGTCCGGGCCGGCCGCGAGCTTGCCCGCGAACCCGTCCTGCCGGGCCGCCCGGGCGGCCGCCTCGAGCGGGCGTGCGGCGGACCCCGCCGTGATCGCGTCGATGGCGGGCACGCGGGCCGCGCCGGCCGCCAGGACGAGCAGGCCGCGCGCCTGGAGGCAGGCGGCGGGCGCCGGCGCGCCGGCCGCGATGCCGAGATCCTGGCGCAGCGCGCCCTCGTTCAGGGCGAAGCCGGCGAGCCGGCGCGTCCCGGCGCCGAGGCGCGGCAGCGCGAGCACGCCCGCCGCGGACCCGACGGAGGCGACGATCGCGAGCGTGCCCTCGGCGAGCCCCGCCTGCGCCTCGGCCACGGCGAGCCGCGTCCCGGCCCGTTCGAGATCGGCGAGGCCGACGCAGCGCGTCAGCCAGATGCCGGCGACCCGGCCCGCGGCCGCGGCGGCGAAGCACGTCTCGTGCGGCGCGTCGGCCGCGATCGCGAGGTAGATCGCCGGACCGCTCGGCGCCGGCCGCGCGGCGAAGAGCTCCGCCGTGGTCACGATCGTCCGGGCCTCCGCCCAGCCGGCGGCGCCGGCCGCGTCGCCCGTGGCGAGCAGCACCGCTCCCTTCATGTCCGGTCTCCGCCCGTCGTTTCAGACTTCGTTTACCATGACGGGGCGAGGGTCCGGACGAGGAGACCGGCGCCCGACCCATGTTCCTGTTCACGACGCCGGCGAGCACGACCGGGCAGGCCGGGCAGACCGGCACGGCCGGGGCCGGATCCGGCGGCGCCGCGGCGGCCGGCGCCGGGCCGGTGGTCGACGCGATCCGGCGCGGCGCCGAGCAGACCGGGACCGACTTCGCCTACCTCCTGAACACGGCCAAGCGCGAATCGTCGCTCGACCCGGCCGCGAAGGCGCCGACCTCCTCGGCGAGCGGCCTGTTCCAGTTCATCGAGCAGACCTGGCTCGGCCTCGTGAAGTCCGAGGGCCCGAAGCTCGGCCTCACCGACCTCGCCGGCGCCATCTCGGCCAAGTCCGACGGCGGCTATGCCGTGCAGGACGCGACCGCCCGCCAGGCCATCCTGAAGCTGCGGGAGGACCCCTCGCTCTCCTCGCTCATGGCCGGCACGCTCACGCAGCAGAACCGCGAGGCCCTGCAGGCCTCGACGGGGCGGGCGCCGAGCACGGGCGAGCTCTACATGGCCCATCTCCTCGGACCGCGCGGCGCCACGGACCTGATCCGCACGGCGAACGCGGATCCGTCCCGGCCCGCGGCGGCCGACATGCCCGAGGCCGCGGCCGCGAACCGGGCCCTCTTCTACGACCGGACGGGCAAGCCGCGGAGCGCGGCCGAGCTGTACGGCGTCCTCTCGGCCGGCAACGCGGCGCAGCCGGGCGCGGCCGCGGGCACGCCCGCCCCGTCGCGCCCCGTCACCGTGACGGGCACGGAGCCGCCGCTCCCGAAGCTGACCGGTCCCGCCCTCTACGGCCTGTTCCAGACGAGCGAGCGCGCCGGCCCGGTCTCGGGCGCGGTGGCGAAGCTCTGGCGGGTCAACACGACGAACGCGGCCTCCGCGACGCCGGCCGCGCCGTTCTTCCCGCGCAGCGACGGCAGCGCGGCCGAGCCGGCCGCGCTGCCGTCG
>JAEUAC010000374.1 GCA_019695455.1 Methylorubrum extorquens
AGCCGCCGACGCCCCGGCCGGAATTGTTGCCGCCGAAGGCCTCGGGCGTGGAGCCGCCGGACAGTCGCTCGTCCGTCCAGTAGATCTCGTCGGCCAGGGTCTCGTCGAAGGCGAAGTCCTCCGGCGCGAAGTTCGGGCCGGCTTCGAGCGCGACCACGCTCAGGCCCGCGCCGGCGAGGCGCGCGAGGAGCGGCGACGCGCCGGCGCCCGTGCCGACCACGACGGCGTCCACCTCGTCCGCGAGGTCGTATCGCGCCATGGAGGAGAGGTTCACGACGGGCTCCCGTCGCGATGGGCCCGGGGCTCCCAGCCTTCCTCGATCCCGATCCCGAAGCGCGTGAAGCCGCGCAGGGCCGCTCCGTCCCCGCCGGCCCCGATTCCGCTGAACCCGATGCGGTCGAGCGTGGTCGGCAGCGCCATGTAGGTGCGCACCGCGTCCGCCCGCAGGTCCTCGAACCAGCGCGCGAGCGCCTCCCCGTCCAGATCGGCGCCGGGCTCCGCCGCGAGCGAGCCGTCCTCGGCCGCCCGCAGCAGCGCGTCGACCGCCTCGCCCGGCAGGGCCGCGATCCCGTGTCCGTGCCGTCGCGTCGCGGCGGCGTCGAGCATCCGCAGGGCGGCCCGATAGGCCATCGCGTCGGCCGGCAGGACGTCGTAGCGCCAGCCGTCCCCCCGACCGGAGGCGAGCCGGGCCTCGATCGGCGCGGCGAGGTCGGGTGCGCCCGGAGGCTGGGGAACGACGCGCGCCAGGATCGCCCGCAGGGCGGCGCGGCCCGGCCCGTCCAGGACACCGGACCCGTCCGCGGGCGGGCCCGCCTCGCCCCGTGCGAGGAGGGCGGTCCGGAGGCGCGCGTTGACGCGGTCGGACTGGAGGAGGGCGCGATAGGCCGGCGAGAGCGGCAGGTCGCCCGCCCGCGAGGCATCGCGGAGCTGTTGGGGATCGGTCATGACGGAAAATCCGGCCGCGCGAGGACCGAGCGGCCTCACGCACGGCCGACAACGCCCGGACGGGACGGGGTTCGTCCGCTCCCGCGGAAACGTGAACGCGTCGGCGCGGCCGTCAGCTCTCGCCGGGCGACTGGCGACGACCGAAGACGCGTCTCTCGGGCGAGAACGAGACGCCGACCTCGTTGTTCTTGCGCCAGCGGACATGCGCCGGGCGATCGATCCCGCGATCCCGCGCGACCAGCTCGAAGGCCAGCGGGACCTGCGACGGATCGGCGACCTTGAGCCGCGCGCCGGTCGCCGAGATGTCCCGGATCACGCAATCCAGGCTGAACTCGAACCGCACGATCTTGGCGGGAGCTTGAATGCGTTCTCGATCTGCAGCGCGCCTGGGCATAGGGCATGTCTACAGAAGCGGGACGCAATGAACCCTTAACGCGACGTCTTGGCTTCGACTGGTCCGTCGGGCGGGATCGCGACGGCGCCCTCCTCGGACGACTGACGGGAACGCTTCGCGTCCGCGCGGCACCTGTCGGAGCAGTAGAGCACCGCGTCCCACGTGCGGGCCCAGGCCTTGCGCCAGGCCATCGGGCGTCCGCATTGCAGGCACGGCTTGCTCGGCAGGTCGGCCTTGCGGCGCATCTTGGGCATGGATCGCGGCTACGCCCTTCCGGGCGGGCGGGCAACGGGCGGCCGGGACGGCCAGGCCGGTCCGGTCGCGATCCGCGTGCCGCGCGAAAACCGTCTCGCGAGCGCCGGGGCGGGCTGCCCATCGGCCCGAACCTCGCCTATGCTGCCGGCCGCAAGCGGCACGGTGCGGGACACGGGACCATGGTCGAGCTCACCAAGCAGTTCACCAAGCAGCCGCGTCGCAAGAAGGAGCCGGCCAAGCGGGTCGCCGTCTCGCCCGAGGAGCGCAAGGCCTACGAGGAGCAGATCCGCCAGCAGGCGGAACGCCACGCGGCCTCGCTCCTCGCGCCCGACCGCGACCGCCGCTGAGCGCATCATCCACAGGTTCGAGACACCCATGTTCGATCGTGATCGACCGCCCCGCCGGACGGGGAATGCCCGCGACAACGCGGAATCCGCCTTCAAGGCGGCCACCACCAAGCCCGTCGCCCCGGCCTCCGTCCCGAAGGCGGTCGCGCTCCCTGGCGCGAAGGAGCTCGTCTCGCTGCGGATCGACCGCGACGTGCTCGCGCAGTTCCAGGAGGCCGGCCCGGGCTGGCAGGACCGGATCAACGCGGTGCTCCGGGCCCATGCCGGCCTGAGCTGAGGCCTCCGGCCCGCCTCCGCGCACGGGGGCGGGGCCGGGCGGTCACGCGCGCTTGCGCAGCGATCGCTGGAGCACCCGGCCCGACGGCTCGAAGCCCGTCGCGCGGGCGAACGCGTCCAGCCCGTCCGCGCCGTCTCCGACGTCGAGCACGAGGTCGCCGCAGCCGGCGGCCCGCGCCGCCTGCGCGCCGGCCTTCAGGAGCGTGCGGCCGATGCCGCGGCGCCGGTCGTCCGGGGCGACGAGGAGCGTGCCGATGCGCGCCACCGGCCGGTCCGTCTCGAGGGAGGCGGCCCAGGACAGCCCGACGAGGCCGCTCGGCGGGCCCCATTCCTCGGCCAGCAGCAGCGTGCCGGGTCCGGACCGGATCGCGTCGATCCGCGCCTCCAGGGCCCGCGCGTCCATGGCGATCCCGGCGGCCCCGAAAAGCTCAGCGATGCCGCGCGCATCGGCCACGATGGCCGCGCGGATCTGAAGGCCGTATCGGTTACCCAAGGCGGGGTCGTTGCATGTCGCGGTCTCCCTGGCCTACACGGGTCGGTGCGTCAAAACGGCCGGACCCCCGCCCGGGGTCCTCCGGCTCGTTGCCGAGCGCCATGCTGGGGCGCTACTCGGCGCCATCTCATCTCGACTGGAGCGTGGTTCCGTGAGCACGAAAGCGGTGAAGGGCTGGGGTAGCCTGAACGTGGCCCTGAACGGGTTGGTCAAGGACGGCGTGATCGCCGGCTACGAGACGGCCGCCGCCGCGGCGGGCGCCGTGTCCGTGCAGGTCAGGATCGCGAGCGGCGCCGATCAGGCGGACGTCGTGCGGCGCGTCCGCGAGGTGCTGCCGGAGGCCTTCGCCAGCGCCGAGGTGCGCACCCGCGCGGCCTGAGCGGCGCGTGTCGGGGACGGGCGCTCAGGCCACCATCGTCATGGCGCGCCCGGTCTTCGCGATCAGCGTCTGCTCGAGCCGGTTCACGACGCGCTCCAGATGCGGGGCCAGCGTCGCGAGGCGAAGCCCGCCGTAGCAGGCCGTGAAATAGGGGACGCTCGCCCGCCGGCAGACGTCCACGTCCTCCGCGACGCCGGCATCCGGCTCGGCGCGGGCGATCTCGTCCAGGATCTCGGAGACGCGGCTCGCGGACGCGAGCGCCGTGTCCGGCTGCCCGGACCGGATGACGGAGCGCAGGGTCCCGACCCGCTCGAGCTGGTCCAGGAGGTCCGAGATGATGGTGCGATCCGCCATGGAAGCCTCGTCGACGACGGGACTCTCCATCCGACGTCATGGTTAACGTCCGGCTAAGACCTCCCCATTTCGCCCCGTTCGTTGCTCAGCGGTAGGCCGCGGCCTGCAGTTCGAACAGGTCGGCGTAGCGACCGCGGGCGGCGACCAGCTCCGCGTGCGAGCCGCTTTCCAGCACGGCCCCGCCGTCGAGCACGACGATGCGGTCCGCGCGGCGCACGGTCGAGAAGCGGTGCGAGATGAGGATGGCGGTCCGGCCGGCCGCGAGGTCGCCGAAGCGCGCGAACACCTCCGCCTCGGCCCGGGCGTCGAGCGCGGCCGTCGGCTCGTCGAGGATCAGGATCGCGGCGTCCCGCATGTAGGCGCGTGCGATCGCGACCTTCTGCCATTCGCCGCCGGAGAGCTCGACGCCGTCCTCGAAGCGGCGTCCCAGGCGCTGGTCGTAGCCGCCCGCGAGCTTCGCGACGACGCCGTCGGCCAGCGCCCGCGTGGCCGCGTCGGCGATGCGCGCCTCCTCCTGCCGCGCCTCGATCCGGCCGATCGCGATGTTGTCGCGGGCCGTGAAGTCGAACCGGACGAAGTCCTGGAAGATCACGCCGATGCGCGAGCGCAGCGCCTCGAGGTCGTAGTCGCGCAGGTCGTGGCCGTCGAGGAGGATGCGGCCCTCGGTCGGTTCGTAGAGGCGGGCCAGGAGCTTCACGATCGTCGTCTTGCCGGCCCCGTTCTCGCCGACGAGCGCCACGACCTCGCCCGCCCCGATGGCGAGGTCGAGATGGCGCACGGCCCACCTGTCCGCGCCGGGATAGCGGTAGCCGACGGATTCGAAGACGAAGCCGTCGCGGATCGGCTCCGGGAAGGGGCGCGGCCGATCGGGCGAGCGGATCGCTGGCACGACCGTGAAGAAGGAGAACAGGTCGTCGAGGAACTGCGCCTGGCCGGCGAGCTGCGAGGCGCCGAGGAGCAGGCCCTCGACGAGCGTCCTCAGCCGCAGGAAGGCGCCGGACAGGAAGGCGAGGTCGCCGACCGTGAGGTCGCCCGCGACGGTGCGCCAGACGATGACGAGGTAGGACGCGTAGTAGGCGAGGGTGCCCAGCGTGGCGAAGGCGCCGCCCCAGCCCGCGCGCGCGACCGCGAGCCGGGTGTTCTCGCCGAACATGCGCTGCGCCACGAGCCGGAAGCGGCCGGAGAGGAAGTCGTTCAGGCCGAAGAGCTTCACCTCCTTGGCGCTCTCCGCGCCCGCGCCGAGATAGCGGAGGTAGTCGAGCTCGCGCCGCTCGGGCGAGCGGGAATAGGCGAGGCGGTAGCCGCGGCGGTTGAAGTGCAGCTCGTTCAGGAAGGCCGGCACGAGCGCGAGCACCAGCAGCACCACGAGCCAGGGCAGGAAGGCGACGATGGCGGCCGCGAGGGTCAGCGCCGTGATGAGGTCCTGCCCCTGGCCGAGCAGCTGGCCCACGAGGTTGGCGCGCCAGGCGACCTGCCGGCGCGCCCGCTCCAGCCGGTCCTGGATGCCCGAATCCTCGAACTGCGCGAGGTCGAGCGTCGCCGCATGCGCCATGAGGCGGAGCGTCGTCGCGTTGCTGGTCAGCTCCGACAGGATGCCGTCGACGAGCGTCGTCGCCCGGCCGAGGAGGTCGGACAGGATCGCGAGCCCGAGCTCGATCGCGACGAGGATCGTCACGTGGCGCAGGACGGGATCGTCCAGCCAACTCCCGGCGGTCGGCGTCGCGGCGCCCCGGCCCGCCACGACGGCGTCGATCACGAGCTTCGCGACGTAGAGCATGAGCGCCGGCAGCGCCGCCCGGGCGAGGCGGAGACCGATGCTCGCCGTCGTCAGGCCGGGGCTCGCCGCCCACGCCATGCGGAACAGGGCCGGCAGGTGCCGGAGCGCGCCGAAGCGGCTCGCCCGGGTCCCGGGGGTTTCGGTGGTCGACGGCGCGGGCAGG
>JAEUAC010000386.1 GCA_019695455.1 Methylorubrum extorquens
GTCCGGGCTCGGCGGGGGCGAGGCCTCGGGGGCGGCGATCCGGCGACGGCGCCGGCCGTCCCGTGGGGTCGGATGCCCGGAGAGGCCGCGATCGTGACAGCGTTGCGCAGGGCGGCCATCGCCCAGCCGGTCGGTAGCGCGAGCAAGCGCGAGCAGGTCCTCGACGCGGCCGAGGCCTGCTTCGTCCGCAGCGGCTTCCACCGCGCCACCATGCAGGACATCGCGCGCGAGGCGGCGATGAGCCCGGCCAACATCTACCGCTACTTCGATTCGAAGGAGGCCGTCGTGCTCGGCCTCGCCGACCGCGAGCGCGAGCGGGGCGCCGTGATCCTGAGCGCGCTGGAGCAGGCGGGCGACCGCTTCGCGGCCTTCTCGGGCCTGCTCCGCCAGTTCTTCACCGAGCTGACCCGCGAGCACGCCGTGCTCCGCGTCGAGATCTGGGCGGAGGCGAGCCGCAACCCGCCCATCGCCGACATGGTCGCGCGCGGCGAGGCGGAGACGCGCGCCTGGTTCGTGGAGATGCTGTCCGGCCTGGCCCGGGTGCCGGACCTCGACGCCGACCGGCTCTACGAGCGGCTCCATCCGACCATGAAGGGCATGGTCGTCGGCCGCGCCCTGACGCCCGACTACGACCCGACCGCCGCCCTCGTGCAGCTCCAGGCGACCATCGAGCAGGGCATCGCCGGGGGCGGCACCGTCCCCGATCCGTCGCGCGAGCAGAACGGCCCCACGCCATGAACCGAACCGCCCGTCTCGCCGCGGCCCTGGTCGCGCTCCTCGTCGCCCTGCCGCATCCGGCCTCCGCGTCGGCACCCGGGCCCTCCGCGCCGGCCGCGGCCCTCGTCCCGGCCGTCAGCGTGGTCGAGGCCCGGCGACGCGAGATCGTCGAGAGCGCGGTGGCGACCGGCACGCTGGTCCCGCGCGACGAGATCATGGTCGCGCCGGAGGTCGAGGGCTACCGGATCACCGAGGTCCTGGCCGAGGAGGGCATGCGGGTCGAGCGCGGGCAGGTGCTCGCCCGCCTGTCGCGCGACCTCGTCGAGCGGCAGATCGCCCAGCAGGACGCGCTCGTCGACAAGGCGACGGCCGCCGTGCCGCAGGCGCGCAACAACATCGAGCAGGCGGAGGCGGCCGAGACCGAGGCGCGCCTCTCCTTCGACCGCGCCCGGCAGCTCATGCAGAGCGGCAACGCGACGGCGGCCATCATGGAGACCCGGACGGCGGCGCTCCGGCAGGCGGAGAGCCGCAGCGCCTTCGCCCGCAACGGCGTCGTCATCGCCCAGGCCGACCTGGCGCAGGCCCGCGCCCTGCGCGACGAGCTGCGCCTGCGCCTCGCCCGGACGGAGATCCGGGCGCCCGAGGCCGGCATCGTCAACCGCCGCGCCGCCCGGGTCGGGATGACCGCCTCCACGGCCGGCGAGCCGCTGTTCCGCCTCATCGCCCGGGGCGAGATCGAGCTGGAGGCCGAGATCACCGAGACGAAGATGGCCTCCCTGGTCCCGGGCAACGCCGCGACGGTGCAGCTCGGCGGCGGCGGCGACCGGGTCGCGGGATCGGTGCGCGCGGTCTACCCGGAGATCGACCGGGCGACGCGGCTCGGCAAGCTGCGCATCCGCCTCGAGCCGGACCCGCGCCTGCGGATCGGGGCCTTCGTGCGGGCCCGCGTGGAGGTCGCCCGCACGGTGGGCGTGACCGTGCCGCAGGAGGCGGTGCTGTACGGGGCCGACCGGCGCGCCACCGTGCTCGTCGTCGCCGACGGCATCGTCCATGCCCGCGACATCGCGACCGGCCTCGTGGACGACGAGGGCATCGAGGTGAAGGCCGGCCTCGCCGCCGGCGAGCTCGTCGTCGCCCGGGCCGGCAGCTTCCTGCGCGAGGGGGACCGCGTCCGCGCCCTCCTCGACGGCAAGCCGGCCCGCCCGACCGACACCACGTCGTCGCTGGGGGCCGGCGCGTCCGCGCGCTGACCGGCCGCCATCCTCCGAGAGACAGCCGCACCATGCGCCTCAACATCTCCGCCTGGGCGATCCGCAGGCCGATCGCGCCGCTGGTGCTCTTCCTCGTCCTCGTGGTGCTCGGCATCGCGAGCTTCCGCGGGCTCGCGGTCACGCAGATGCCCAACATCGACGTGCCGATTGTCTCCGTGGCCATCACCCAGGCCGGCGCGGCGCCCTCGGAGCTGCAGACGCAGGTCACCAAGTGGGTCGAGGATTCGATCGCGGGCATCCGGGGCGTGAAGCACATCACGTCCTCCATCACGGAGGGCTCGTCCGTCACGACCGTCGAGTTCCGCCTGGAGGTGGACACCGACAGGGCCGTGAACGACGTCAAGGACGCGATCGCCAAGATCCGCATCAACCTGCCGCGCACGATCGACGAGCCCGTGGTCAGCCGGCTGGAGATCGCCGGGCTGCCGATCCTCGTCTACGGCGTGACCGCGCCCGCCATGACGCCGGCCGACCTGTCGTGGTTCGTGGAGGACACGGTCTCGCGCACGCTGCAGGGCGTGCCGGGGGTCGGCGGCGTGGAGCGCGTGGGCGGCGTCTCCCGCGAGATGCGCGTGACGCTGGATCCCGACCGGCTCCTGGCGCTCGGCATCACGGCGGCCGACGTCAACCGGCAGCTGCGGCTCACCTCGGTCGACATGGCGGGCGGGCGCGGCGAGGTCGGCGGGCGCGAGCAATCCATCCGCACGCTCGCCGCGTCCCGCACGGTGCGCGACCTCAGGGCGACGACGATCGTGCTGCCCGGCGGCCGCAAGGTGCGGCTCGACGAACTCGCGACCGTGCAGGACGCGATCGAGGAGCAGCGCACCTTCGCGCGCTTCAACGGCCAGCCGGTCGTCGCCTTCGCGGTGTCGCGCGCCAGCGGCGCGAGCGACGCCGTCGTGGCGAGCGGCGTCGCCAAGCGCATCGCGCAGTTCCGGGCGGAGCGGCCGGACATCGGCTTCGAGCTCATCGATTCGTCCGTGACGGCCACGATCGGCAGCTACGATTCGGCCATGCACACCCTGCTGGAGGGCGCCGGGCTCGCGGTCCTCGTCGTCTTCCTGTTCCTGCGGGACTGGCGCGCCACGATGATCGCGGCCGTCGCCCTGCCGCTCTCCATCCTGCCGACCTTCTGGGCCATGGACGCGCTCGGCTTCACGCTGAACGGCATCAGCCTGCTCGCCATCACGCTCGTCACGGGCATCCTGGTCGACGATGCGATCGTGGAGATCGAGAACATCGTCCGGCACATGCGGATGGGCAAGTCCGCCTACCGGGCGGCGATCGAGGGCGCGGACGAGATCGGGCTCGCCGTCGTGGCGATCACGGCGACCCTGATCGCGGTGTTCGCGCCCGTGTCCTTCATGGGCGGCATCGCGGGCCGCTACTTCATGCAGTTCGGCCTGACGATCGCCGTCTCGGTCTTCATGTCGCTGCTGGTCGCCCGGCTCATCACGCCCCTCATGGCGGCCTATTTCCTGCGCCACCACGGCCACGCGGCGGAGCGCGAGGGATTCGTCATGCGGACCTACGGCCGGGTGGTCGGCTGGTCGGTGCGCCATCGCGTCGTGACGCTCGGCATCGGGCTCGCCCTGTTCGTCGCCTCGCTCGCCTCGACGGGGCTCCTCCCGTCGGGCTTCATCCCCAAGCAGGACAACGCCCGCACGCTGTTCATGGTCGAGCTCGCGCCCGGCGCCAGGCTGGGCGAGACGGTCGCCGTGACCGACCGGCTCGCGGCCCGGATCCGGGCGGCGGTGCCCGAGGTCGTGTCGGTCTTCGTGGATGGCGGGCGCCAGGCGGGCGGCAAGAAGGAGACCCGCCTCGCGACGCTCACGATCAACCTGACCCCGAAGAGCGCGCGCACCCGCAAGCAGGGCGCGATCGAGACCGACATCGCGGCCCTCCTGGCGGACGAGCCCGACATCCGGTCCTGGAACCTGCGCGGCGGCGGCCAGCGGGACCTCGCGCTGGTCGTCGGCGGAACGGACGTCGCGACCGTCACGGACGTGGCGGCGCGGCTGCAGCGCGACATGGCCGCGATCCCGCACCTCGTCTCCGTCATGTCCACGGCGCCCCTGAACCGGACGGAGCTGCGCATCGTGCCCAAGCCTGGCGCGGCCGCGGATCTCGGCGTCACGACGGACGTCATCGCCGAGACGGTGCGGGTGGGCACCATCGGCGACATCGGCATGAACCTCGCCAAGTTCAACGCGGCCGACCGGCAGATCCCGATCCGCGTGCAGCTGCCGGACACGGTGCGGGGCGCCGTGTCCCAGCTCGAGCTCCTGAAGGTGCCCGGCAAGGACGGCGCCGCCGTGCCGCTCGCGGCCGTCGCCGACATCGAGCTCGGGCAGGGTCCGAGCGCGATCGACCGCTACGACCGCGCCGTGCGCGTGGCCGTGGAGGCGAACATGGAGGGATCGGACGCACTCGGCTCGCTGATCGCGCAGGCGCTGGCGACGCCCACGGCCCGCACCCTGCCGCCGGGGATCGTCATCCGCCAGACGGGCGACGCCGAGATCATGGCGGAGGTGTTCTCGGGCTTCCTGCTCGCCATGGGGGCCGGCATCCTGATGGTCTACGCCGTGCTCGTGCTGCTGTTCGGCAACTTCCTCCAGCCGCTGACCATCCTGTTCTCGCTGCCGCTGTCGATCGGCGGTGCGATCCTGGGGCTCCTGCTGCTGAACATGCCGATCTCCATGCCGGTCGTGATCGGCATCCTCATGCTGATGGGGCTCGTGACCAAGAACGCCATCATGCTGGTCGACTTCGCCGTCGAGGAGATGGCGCGCGGCGTCGACCGCGTGACCGCCATCGTGGATGCGGGCCG
>JAEUAC010000128.1 GCA_019695455.1 Methylorubrum extorquens
GCCGGCGAAGGCCGGCACCCAGCCCCGGCCTGGGTCCCGGCCTGCGGTGGGATCGTGGGGCGAGGCGGGTCGGCCCGCCTCAGTAGAGGCCGCCGGGGCCGGGGTTCATGCCGCGGTCGTCGCCGCCGCCCTGCGGGTTGCCGCCCGAGACGGCGGCGTAGCTCTCCGAGGGGCCCGTGCCCGGCTTGAAGGCCTCGAGGATGGTGCCGCCGCCCTCGCCGCTCGCGCGGGTGCCGGAGGCGAGGCTGACCCGGACGAGCTTGATGCCGGGAGGCGCGCGGAACGGGGTGGCGGGCTTGTCGGCGAGGGCGTTCTTCATGAACTCGCCGAAGATGGGCGCCGCGTATTGCGAGGCCTGGGCGCTGTCGCCCATGGAGCGCGGCCGGTCGTAGCCGATGTACACGCCGCAGGCGAGGTCGGGCGAGAAGCCCACGAACCAGAGGTCCTTGGCGTCGTTGGTCGTGCCGGTCTTGCCCGCGACGGGCTTGCCGATGATGGCCTTCTGGCGGGCCGCCGTGCCGCGCAGCACCACGCCCTCCAGGATGGAGGTCATCTGGTAGGCCGTCAGCGGATCGAGCACGAGCTCGCGCTTGTCGACGATCTTCGGCTCGTCCTGGTTCGCCCAGGACTCGGCCGAGCAGCCGATGCATTCGCGATCGTCGTGCCGGTAGATGGTCGAGCCCGTCCGGTTCTGGATGCGGTCGATCAGGGTCGGCTTGATGCGCTTGCCGCCGTTGACCAGCATCGAATAGGCGGCCGTCATCCGCATGACGGTGGTCTCGCCGGCGCCGAGCGCCATCGGCAGCAGCGGCATCAGGTCGTCGTAGATGCCGAAGCGGCGCGAATATTCCGCGATCAGGGGCATGCCGACGTCGCGGGCGAGCCGCACCGTCATCAGGTTCTTCGAGTGCTCGATGCCGTAGCGCAGCGTGTGCGGGCCGGTCGCCTTGCCCTCGAAGTTCTGCGGCGTCCAGGCCTCCTGGCCCGGTCCGGCGTCGATGGTGATGTAGTCGTCGTTGACGATGGAGGACGGCGTGTAGCCGTTGTCGAGCGCGGTCGCGTAGACGAACGGCTTGTAGGACGAGCCCGGCTGCCGCTGCGCCTGCGTGGCGCGGTTGAACTCGCTCTGGTCGTAGGAGAAGCCGCCCACCATGGCGAGGACCCGGCCCGTGTTCGGGTCCATGGCGACGAGCCCGCCCGACACCTCCGGCACCTGGCGCAGGCGGTACTGGCCCGGCTTGTCGTCGAAGGCCGACACGTAGACCACGTCGCCCGGCTGGAAGGCCGAGGCCGCGCTCTTGCGCGTCCAGCGCAGCCCCTCGGCCCCGATCGTGCCGATCTCGCGCTCCCGGGCGACGATGCCGCCCGCCTCGCGCTTCGGCTGGAGGCCGATCCGGGCCTGCCCGCCGGCCGTGTCGAGCACGACCGCGAGCCGCCAGGGCTGCACGTCGGCGAGGACGGGCACCTCCGACAGCGCCTGGCCCCATTCGCGGCCGGCGAGCGGGATGTTCTGGGCGGCGCCGCGCCAGCCCTGCGCCTCGTCGAACCGGATCAGCCCGTCGACGAGCGCCTTGCGGGCATAGGCCTGGAGCTTCGGATCGAGCGTCGCCCGGACGGACAGCCCGCCCTCGTAGAGCGCCTTCTCGCCGTAGCGGTCGGCGAGCTCGCGGCGGACCTCCTCGGCGAAGTAGCCGGAGGCGGAGGTGTTCGGCGAGACCGTGCGGGGGTTCACGCCGAGCGGCAGCGCCCGCGACCGGGTCGCCTCCTCGGGCGTGATGTACCCGTTGGCCGCCATGAGCGACAGGATGTCGTTGCGCCGCGCGATGGCGTCGGCCGTCTTGCGGTAGGGGTGGTAGTTGTTCGGACCCTTCGGGAGGGCGGCCAGGTAGGCGGCCTCGGCCGGCGTCAGCTCGTGGACCGACTTGCCGAAATACTCGAGCGCCGCGGCCGCGATGCCGTGCACGTTGCGGCCCGGCACGATGGTGCCGAGGAAGATCTCGTTCAGGTAGAGCTCGAGGATCTTGTCCTTCGAGAAGGCCGCCTCGATCCGGAACGCGATCAGGGCCTCGCGGATCTTGCGCTCGAAGGTCTGGGACGGGTCGAGCAGGAAGTTCTTCGCCACCTGCTGGGTGATGGTGGAGGCGCCCTGCTTCTTGCCGGAGCGGAAGTTGGTGAGCGCGGCCCGGACGACGCCCTCGGGATCGACGCCGGAATGCTTGTAGAAGTTCTTGTCCTCAGCCGACAGGAACGCGCCGATCACGAGCTTCGGCACCGCCTGGATGGGCAGGTAGAGCCGGCGCTCGCGGGCGTATTCGGCGAGGAGCGAGCCGTCGCCCGCATGGACGCGCGTCGTCACGGGCGGCTCGTAGTTGGCGAGCGCCGCGTGGTCCGGCAGGTCCTGGCTGTACTTCCAGTAGAAGTACCCGGCGACCGCGGACGCGATCAGGAACGCGATCGCCCCGACCGAGAACAGGAAGCCGAAGAAGCGAAGGATGAATCGCATCCGTGTCTCGTCCATCCGGACGGTCGCCCGTCCTCGATCGCAGCTGTCGGGTCGGGCCTCGATCCCCCCGGATGCCGAGCCCTCGCGCGTGACCGGAACGCTGTCAATCGAAGCACCGGTCGCGCCGTGTGCTTGGACACGCATTCTATGGTCACATTGGGGCGCGGGCGGCCGACGCCGTCCTGGAGGCGCTCCGCGGCGGCGGCGGTCCCGCCTCGAAGAAGCGGCCGAGCGCCGCCACCATGGCGCCCGCCGTGCGGGTGCGCCACTCGGCGGAGGTGAGCCGGCCGAGGTCGCGCGCGTTCGACATGTAGCCGAGCTCGACGAGGAGCGACGGCAGGTCCGGGTTGCGCAGGACCCGGAAGCCGGCCTCCCGCCGCGGATGCGCGCTCAGCCGGGCCACCCCGCCGAGCTCCTTCAGGAACAGGCCGGACGCCTTCTGCGAGGCGCTCCGCGTCTCGCGCAGCGTGAGGTCGTGAAGGATGCCGGCGATGTCGCCCGGCGGGGCCGCGCCCGCCGCGCCGCCGGCCGCGTCGGCGGCGTTCTCGCGCTCGGCCAACCCGGCCGATTCGGCGTCCGTCGCCCGCTCGGCGCCCGTGTAGATGGTGGCGCCGCCGACCTGCGGGTTGGCGATCTGGTCGGCATGGATGGACACGAAGAGGCGCGCCCCCGCGTCGCGCGCCCGCTTCACGCGGTCGTCGAGGGGGACGAACGTGTCGTCCGGCCGGATCACGAGGAGGCGGTAGCGCCCGGTGGCGAGGAGCTGGCGGTGCAGCTCCGTCGCGAAGGCGAGGGTCACGTCCTTCTCGGGCGTTCCGTCCGGTCCGAGCGCCCCGGGATCCGCTCCGCCGTGCCCGGCGTCGATCGCGAGAAGCGGCCGCTCGTCCGCCGCCGGCCCGCCCGGCAGGGAGGCGGTCGTCGTGACGAGGTCGGACGGATCGACGGCGGCCGCCTGCCGGAACGCGTCCCGGTCGGACCGGGCGATCTCGACCGTGAGGAGGCTCGTGCCCGGAACCGGGCCGGGCCCGACCCGGACGGGACCCGGCACGGCCGGCGCCCCGAGATCCAGGACGAGGCGCGACCGGCCGGGGCCCGCGCCGCCGCAGCGGAGCCCCGTCACGGCCCCGCCGCGGACGCGCTCGGCGGCGCCGAAGCCGCAGCGCGTCGCCGGCAGGTCGAGGACGATCCGGTCGGGGCGCTCGAGGACGAAGGCCGTCGCCGCCACCGGCCGGGACAGGACCAGGGTCAGCCGCGCCGTCGCGCCGTCCGCCGAGAGCGTCGGATCAATCGCGACCGCGGCAGGCTCGCGCCCGCCCGCCGGCGCGGACTCGGCCGGGCCGCCGAGAAGCGCCAGCGCCAGCAGCGCGGGGCCGTATCGCAGGACGCTCGTCATGGTCCGGCGGACTAGACCGTGCCGTGGTTAATGCGGTCTTGCCACGGGCGCCGCCCGGGCGGCGGCGCGCGCCGCTGCGCCGCCCATGCGCCGCCCACGCGCCGAATCGCGGCCGGCCGCCAAGACGCCCCCTTGTCAAAAGGTCGCGAATGTCTGTAATGACACTCACTTCGTCCGGCTTCCTGCCGTGATCGCGGAGCGTGCCCGATCCCGGACCGCTTCGCCGTTCCTTTCGTCGGCTTTCCCCCGAGACGGAGTTGCCCGCGGCGGTGTTGCGCCGCTTCCGAGCCGTGGCGCGAGCCGCGGTTCCAGCGTCGAAGGGTCCTGGAATGGGCGGAAAGGCGGGTTCAGCATCGCTGTGCCTCAGCGCTTCTGCAGCCATCGCACCCTCTTGCCTGTTTGCCGACCTGTTCCCCGGCCCCCACGACGGGCCGTCCGTTTCCCCTGTTCCCCATCACCATTCGGCGCGTCGCCCGCTTGCCGATCCCGCTTCCTGTCGGAAGCCGGGTCGGAGCCGGCCGCCCCGGCGGCCCCTCTCCCGAGGCAGGACAGCCGCGCGCCCCTTCGCGAGTCTCACATGCCCAACAAGATGCTCATCGACGCCTCCCATCCGGAGGAGACCCGCGTTGTCGTAACGCGGGGCAACAAGGTCGAGGAATTCGACTTCGAATCGGCCAGCCGCCGCCAGCTGCGCGGCAACATCTACCTGGCCAAGGTGACGCGGGTCGAACCCTCGCTCCAGGCCGCCTTCATCGAGTACGGCGGCAACCGCCACGGCTTCCTCGCCTTCAGCGAGATCCACCCCGACTACTACCAGATCCCGGTCGCCGACCGGCAGGCCCTGCTCGAGGCGGACGCCGAGGCCGAGCGCGAGGAGGCCGAGCGCGAGGAGCGCCCCCGGCGCGAGTAGATGCGCGGACGCCGCCGGCGCGGCGCGTACTGTCGCAACCGCGACGACCTCGACTCGACCGTGACGGCCCCAGT
>JAEUAC010000196.1 GCA_019695455.1 Methylorubrum extorquens
ACGCCCGCCGCGACCGGGCGCGTTGCCCCGTCCGCGCGGCTGGTTGCGGCGCTCCTCGCGGGGCTCCTCCTCGACGCGGTCGGCCGCGCTCGTCCGGGCGAAGCCCTCCGGCGGCTCGGCCACCGGCACCTTGGTGCGCGTCAGCTTCTCGATGTCGCGCAGGTAGGCGCGCTCCTCGGCGTTGCAGAACGAGACCGCGATGCCCGTGGCGCCTGCCCGGGCCGTGCGGCCGATGCGGTGGACGTAGCTCTCGGGCACGTTCGGCAGGTCGAACTGGACGACGTGGCTGACCGCCTCGACGTCGATGCCGCGCGCCGCGATGTCCGTCGCGACGAGGACGCGGGAGCGACCGGTCTTGAAGTCCGCCAGCGCGCGCTCGCGCTGGCCCTGGCTCTTGTTGCCGTGGATGGCGGCCGAGGCGATCCCGTCCCGCTCGAGGTTCTTCACGACGCGGTCGGCGCCGTGCTTCGTGCGGGTGAAGACGAGCGCCCGGTCGACCGCCTTGTCCGACAGGACGGAGCGCAGGAGGGCCTGCTTGTCGCCGGTCGAGCAGAAGATGACGCTCTGCTCGACCCGCTCGGCCGTCGTCGCGACGGGCGTCACGGAGACCTTGATGGGATCGCGCAGCAGCCCGTCCGCCAGGCCCGACACGAGGTTCGGCATGGTGGCGGAGAAGAAGAGGCTCTGACGCTGCTTGGGCACGAGGCCCGTGATGCGGCGGAGCGCGTGGATGAAGCCGAGGTCCAGCATCTGATCCGCCTCGTCGAGGACGAGGATCTCGACGCTGCCGAGCGTGAGCGAGCGACGGTCGACGAGATCGAGCAGCCGGCCCGGAGTGGCGACCAGGATGTCGACGCCGCCCGCGAGCGCGCGCTCCTGCTTGCCGATGGAGACGCCGCCGAAGACGACGGTCGTCGTCAGGCGGAGATGCCGGCCGTAGATCCCGAAATTCTCGGCGATCTGGCTGGCGAGCTCGCGCGTCGGGCTGAGGACGAGCGTCCGGCAGCCGCGGCGGACGGGGTGCGTGGCGTTGGCGGCGAGGCGCTGCAGGATCGGCAGTGCGAAGGCCGCCGTCTTGCCGGTGCCCGTCTGGGCGATGCCGAGCACGTCGCGGCCCGCCAGGACGGGGGGGATGGCCTGGGCCTGGATGGGGGTCGGGACCGTATAGCCGGCCTGATCGAGGGACCTCAGCAGCGGAGCCGAGAGGCCGAGTTCGGTGAACGTCAAGGAGGGAGACTCGCAATCAAGGAGCCCAGCCCGATCGAATCGCGGCTGGCTGAGGGCTCCGCGTGATCACGGTGCCGTCTGGTGTTGAGCGAAGGGGAGCCAGGCGGGACCGATTCGGTCCGTCACGCACCTGCTCGAGCGAACGCATCGCCGACGCTGGCCGCACCATCGGGCCGGCGGCCTCGACTGTCAACCCGACGAGACGCGCGCGCGGATCGCCGGGACGCCGGCAGACGGGTGGACGTCGCCCCGCTCGCCGGCCGGGCCCGTGCCGCGCGGCGAGCGACGCGGCCCGTCGGAGCGGGTCGTCGCCGGCAGGAGGGCGGCCGGAACGGTGGACCTGCGGACCGCCACCGCGCGGCGCCGCGAACGAAAAAGGCCCGGGGTTTCCCCCGGGCCTCGATCCCAAACCTCGGACGAGGCTTAGAAGGAGTTGAACTTGTAGTTCAGGCCGGCGCGGACGACGACGAACTCGTTGTCGAAGCGGCGGGTGTTCGCGACCGTGACCGGCGCGCCACCGATGACACCGACGACGCCACGGTTCGGGGCGTCGAGGTTGACGTAGAGCGCCTCGACCTTGGCCGTCACGTTCGGCGTGAAGGCGTACTCGACGCCGCCGCCGCCCGTCCAACCCGTGCGGATGCCCGAGCGACCGAAGCCGAAGTTGTTGTTGGGGCCTTCGCCGTAAGCGAAACCGCCGGTCCCGAACACGAGCAGACGATCCCAGGCGTAACCGATGCGGCCACGAACCGTGCCGAACCAGTCGATGCCCGTCGCGACCGAACCACCGACGAAGGCGGCCGGGAGAGCGGCGCCACCGGCGACCGGCACGAACACGGTGCCGTTGGTGCGGTTGGAGGACAGGTCGGCGTACTGGGCGTCAGCCTCGAGGCCGAGCACGAAGTTGCCGAACTGGTAGTTGTAGCCGACCTGGCCACCGCCCACGAAACCGTCGTTCGAACGGCCCGAGGTGATCAGCGTGCCGGAGACGGCGGCGTTCGGCGCAGCGAAGGTGCCGGCCGGCAGGAACACGGAGTTGTTGCCGTTGCCCGCGGTCGAGAAGCCGTAGCCGGCGTTCACACCGAGGTAGAAGCCCGTCCACGTGAACACCGGAACGGCGACGTAGGGGGCGGGAGCGACGCGACGCGACGGGAGGTCGGCAGCCATGGCGCCGGCCGTGAGGGTC